>DASWHW010000132.1:0-37957 GCA_036397975.1 Bacteroidota bacterium | reverse complement strand
TGCAAGTCAACAAATTTTCCTTGGATCATCCCTTCGTAACCATACTGGACGCCAACAACCTCGCACCCGTTGTAGATTCCTGCTCGCACTACCGCGCGGACACAGGCGTTCATCCCCGGCGCATCACCACCACTGGTAAAGACTGCAAATCTCTTCATGAAAAAACTTCCACTTTCTCTTCGCTATTAGAAAAACGGGTCTCAATCTATCCAACTGGAAAATCAAAGTCAACGAGGAGGATTAAACGAGGGTGGGCTTACTTTAACTTCTCAACGCCCCACTGTTTCATGGCGTCGAAGGTTTTCCTATCGGTGAGGTCATAATGCACAGGAGTAATCGAAACATATTTGTTTCGTACCGCGATCTGATCAGCGTCATCATCAGTATCGGTAACGTTCATCCTGCCCGTGAGCCAGAAGTATTCGCGGTTCGCCGGGTCACGGCGCACATCGAAGGTGTCTGCCCAGTTTGATGTGCCCTGTCGTGTCACCCGCACGCCGAGTATTTCGTTTTCCGGAAGCGCGGGGATGTTGACGTTCAACAGAGTTCCTGGGGGAAGTCCTTTTTCAACGACCATGAGCGCGAGGCGACACGAGAGTTGTGCGGCGTAGGAGAAATCAGTTTTCTCATAGGTCGTGAGGGATATGGCGATCGACGGAATCCCCAGGATGGTACCTTCCGTCGCAGCCGAGACGGTACCCGAGTACAGGATGTTGATGGCCGTGTTCGATCCGTGATTAATCCCCGACATCACCAGGTGCGGCTTTTCTTTCAAGAGCACTCCCACCGCAAGTTTCACCGCATCGGCAGGAGTGCCGTTCACCGTATAGCCGAACAACTCATCATTCTTATGGAAAGGTGAGATCCGGAGAGGTTGATTGATAGTAATCGCATGCCCTACGGCACTCTGTTGCTTATCCGGTGCAACAACGGTTACGTCCCCAATCGTTTTGATCGCTTGCGCCAGCGCGTAAATTCCCGGCGCGTCGATTCCGTCATCGTTACAAATCAGTATTCGTTTTCGTTCCTTCAACGCCATTACTCAGTCGTAACTCTCCTTCATCGCGGGAAATTTCCTGCTTTTGACGTCGCCGATATATTGACGAAAGGCAGAGCGAAGATGGTCAGCCATCTCGCTATACCTCCGCACAAACCGAGGTTTGAACTCTTCCGTCAAACCGAGCATATCATACACCACCAGCACCTGCCCATCGCAATGCGGACCGGCACCAATTCCGATGGTCGGAACGGGGATCGCCTGCGTAACCTTCTTTGCGAGAGTTGCAGGAATCTTCTCGAGGACGATAGAGAACACGCCAGCGTCGCTGAGCACCTTCGCGTCGTTCAAGAGTTGAGCGGCTTCTTTCCTGTCATGCGCCCGCACTTCATATGTTCCGAATTTGTTGATCGACTGCGGCGTCAGACCGAGATGCCCCATCACCGGAATCCCGATCTTTACCAAATGCTTTACGGTATCGGCAAGGTATTCACCCCCCTCAATTTTCACTGCCCCAACTCCAACCTCTTTCATAATCCGGCCGGCATTTCTCACGGCATCATCGACGCTTGTTTGATAGGACATGAACGGCATATCAACAACGATCAATGCATTCTTCACCGCCCGTTTGACGGCTTTGGCGTGGTAGATCATTTCATCCACCGTCACGGGCAATGTTGTCTCGTGCCCCTGCACAACATTCGCGAGAGAATCGCCAACAAGGATAATATCGATTCCCACTTGATCCAGGTACTTTGCAAAGAGGAAATCGTAGCCCGTAAGCATGGCAATCTTTTCCCCCGACTTCTTCATCGTGGTCACGGTCTTCGTTGTTACGACGCGGGGATGAATGTTCTTTTCAGCTGTGAGTTTCATGCGGCGCCTTTTGCTTGTACCGAGGAATGAACGAATTCGATTCCCCATTCAGATTCGAACCCGCGCTTAATGCACTGTGCAAGGTTCGTCATATCGATCCCTCCAACAATTTCCGAAAGATCAACTGTTTTCTCTTTTAGATCTTGCTCCATGCCCTTCCTGTCGGATTCTGTCGGACCTCGAAGGAACTCTACAAGCCGTCGATGTGCCGGACCACAGAGAATCGATCCATGCTGAAGAAGGACAGCATTTCGCTTGCTACGCATCCTGCGTTGAGCACTCCCCACTAATTTTCTTCCAGCCCATTGAATCTCATATCGTGCCGAGCTGCTGAAGCAAGCGATGGATGATTTTTTCCGATATACTTCGCGGAATCGCGGTTGTGATTGCTCGAACGTTGCATCAACCCCAAAAAAACTGAGGCCGCGCAACAATGCTCTGCTGATGCTATTGTATGACACGAGGATCGAGGATGAGTTAGCGGGCATTGCCACTGCATAGGTCAGCTCTTCTGCGTGGAGTATTGCCCTCCCTCCCGTGGGCCGTCGCACCACGTCGATACCAACTTCTTTACAAAACGCCCCGTCGAGCTCCGAGGAATCCTGGTTATATCCCAACGAAATGGCCCATGGTTTCCATGTGTACAACCGGAGGGTCGGGAATCCGGACCCTTGAAGAAGATTCTCCACAAGTGAAGTGTCCGAGTCCATGTTGAACTGACCGCTGTGCTCACCTGCGTCGAGAAATTGCCATTCTCGGTTCATCTTTTATTTTCCCTTTCGCGGCCCGGCCAGAATCCCTCGTTTACTCGAACCAATGAATTCCAGAATCATCATCACCTCAGGGAATGCCATAAGCGATTGATCATCCTGGATCTTCGCAACGGCCTGAGAGACGTTGAGTCCGGAGTGATAGATTTTCTTGTACGCACTCTCCAGCGCATCAATGGTGTCCTGGCTGAATCCCCTCCGTTTCAGCCCGATAGAGTTGAGGCCCTGAAAGATCAGAGGTTCCTGCCCCCCAAGAATGAATGGAGGAACATCTTTCGGCACTCTTAACCCGCCACCGATCATAGAGTGTTGACCGATGCGCACAAACTGATGCACCGGTGTGAGACCTCCAATAATGACATGGTCCTCCAACACTACATGACCGGCAAGGGATGCCACGTTCGACATGATAACGTGATTCCCGATGACGCAATCGTGCGCAATATGAATGCACCCCATCAACAGGCAATCGTTTCCGACAATCGTCCGCCCATGGTCCCCGGTGCCGCGATGGATTGTCGCGTATTCCCGGATGACGGTTCTGTCCCCAATCTCACACGTCGTCGGCTCACCGGCATATTTCAGATCCTGAGGCGCGTGACTAACGACCGCCCCGTGATGGATAGAGCAGTTTTTGCCGATCCTTGCTCCTCGCCCGATGAGAGAATTCGCCGCGATGGATGTCCCCTCCCCTATTATCGTATCGTCTTCAACGATGGTAAAAGGACCGATGGAAACATTTTCGCTGATTTGTGTTTTCGGGCTAACCACTGCCCGGGGATCGATGGTGATTGCCATAGGAGAGTGTGGGGTGGGAAGTCCGCTAGTTTAACATGGGTTTGGAAACTGGTTTTGCCTGGGCTTTGTTCTCGGTACGCTCAACAATCGAAGCCATCATTTCTGCTTCTGCGACAAGGACGCCATCGACAAATGCTTTGCCCTTCATCTGGCAAATCTTGCTCTTGCGGCTCGTCATCTCAAGCTCAAAAACGAGTTGATCTCCGGGAACAACCGGCCTTCGGAACTTCGCGTTGTTGATAGACATGAAGTAGACAAGCTTGTTGTCCGGATTGTCAACTCCGTTGAGGAGGAGGATCCCTCCTGTTTGCGCCATGGCTTCAACGATCAGAACGCCAGGCATGACCGGCTGACCCGGGAAATGTCCCTCAAAAAATGGCTCGTTACCGGTAACGTTTTTGATCCCAACAATTTTTTCATCGATTTTGAATTCGACAATCTTATCGACAAAAAGAAATGGGTATCGATGAGGAAGGATTTTCTTGATCGCATTGACGTCGAAGACCACACCTTCTTTCCTCTCATGCTGATATTTTTTAACGAGCTTCTTCTGCTGATAGAGCTTTCTGATCTTGCGCGCGAATTCAATGTTGCTTGCGTGACCGGGCCGGGCCGCGAGAATTTGTGCCTTCAGCGGCGCACCGATAAGGGCAAGGTCCCCCATCATGTCGAGAAGTTTATGCCTGGCCGGTTCGTTGGGGAAACGAAGAGACTTATTATTCAAGACTCCACTCCCTCCAAGGATAACTGATTCTTTGATGCCGAGCTTCGTGGCGATCCGTTTCAACTCGCCGTCATTCAATTCCCGATCGACGATGACGATCGCATTATCCAGGTTGCCTCCCTTGATCAGCCCCTGGCTGTGAAGCATTTCGACCTCATGAAGGAAGCAGAAGGTGCGACAAGGAGCAAAATCATCTACAAACTCCTTCTCCAGATTAAACAATCCGCTGTGCTGACTTCCCAGGGCCGGGTTGTGGTAATCCACCATTACGGTTACACGGTAGTCGTCCGTCGGGAGGGCGACGATGTCGACGCCTTTCTCAATATTCTGATAATGCACAGTTTGGTCGATGATCAGATAATCTTTCGCGGCATCCTGTTTTTCGAATCCTGCTTGCAGGAGCACATCGACATACGGTTTGGCGCTTCCGTCTGCCACCGGAGGTTCGTTCGCATCAAGGTCAACCAACACGTTGTCGATTTGAAGACCAACGAGCGCAGCAAGAACATGTTCCACCGTGTGAACCTTCGCCTCACCCACTGCAAGCGTTGTCCCACGAGAAATGTCCACTACATGATCGACGTCAGCAGGAATCTCAGGAGAGCCCCCAAGGTCCGTTCGACGAAATCGAATCCCAAAGTCTTCCGGCGCAGGACGAAACGTCATTGTCGAGATGCTCCCCGTGTGAAGCCCCGTCCCACTAATGGAGACGGGTTTCTTAATCGTTCGTTGCTGTACCAGCATGATGGCTCCGCAGAAAAATTGAAATCAAAACCAGTCTACTTCTTTTTTTTCAATGCCTGGATCTCTAGCATCAGGCTTTGTACTTTCGTCTCCAATTCTCTTACAGTCGCACGCAAATCGGGAAGTTGAACGAGCGCGCCATGCACCTTCATCGCCTCGCGATGTGGAAGAGCCGGAGACCCGAAATAGGTACCACCGGACTCTCGAATCGATCGGTGGATGCCCGATTGGGCTCCCATTTTTATGTTGTTGCTAATTTCCAAATGTCCAGTGATCCCCACCTGCCCTCCTATCATCGCACCTGATCCTATTGTGGTGCTGCCGGAGATTCCGGCTTGTGCTGCGATGACAGTATTCTCGCCAATAACAACATTATGCGCAACCTGGATCAAATTATCCAGCTTGGTTCCTTTCTTGATCCGTGTTTCACCCATTGTCGCGCGGTCGATGGCACAATTGGCACCTATTTCGACATTATCCTCAATGACCACAACGCCGACCTGCGGGATCTTTTCATACGTTCCATCTCCCTTTGGTGCGAATCCGAATCCATCGCTGCCGATGGTGGTGCCGGAGTGTATGATAACGCCTTCACCAAGACGGCAGCCTTCACGGACTGTGACATTTGGATAGAGAATTGTGTGGGTCCCGACGGAAACTTCGTCGCCAAGAACTACACCATGGCAAAGGCGAGCATCGTTGCCAATGACACAACCATCGCCAAGCACGACATGTGCTCCGACCCTCACCTCCGTGCCAATGGATGCACTGGAGGGGATTATCGCGGTCGGGTGGATTCCGGGCGGAAGAGGATCTTTCGGTGGATGGAACGCAATAAGGACTTTGAGAAAGGAAACATACGGGTCATCCACATGCACCAAAACAGTGTTCTTGTTGATGGAGGATGACCGTGAGATGTTTTTACCAACGATAACTGCCGAGGCCTTGGTCTCGCTGAGAAACTTCACATACTTCTTGTTGGCAACAAATGAGATGTCGCCGGTGACCGCCTCCTCAATCTTCGCTACACGCTGAATCTCGGTGTTCTCATCACCATCGCACTGAGCCCCGAGAAGTACAAGAATGTCGCGAAGTTTCATTCGAATCCCTGGGGTATGGCGGCTACTTGCCGAATGTTCGCATCCGGACTAGAACTTTTTGTGTAAGATCGTTTTTTTCGTTGGCATACAGAAGAAGGATATCACCGCTTTTGTCAAACACATAATCATAGCCGTCTTCCTTGGATAAGTCTTCCAGAACTTTGAAAATCTTGTTTTGGATAGGTTTCATCACTTCGGTTTGTTTCTGGAACAACTCGCCATTCTGTCCAAACTTTGAATTCCGAAATTGGTCGATGCTCTGATCAAGATCACGCAACTCCCGTTCTTTTTCAGCCCGCACCTGATCCGTCATAATGAGCTTCTTCTTGTCGTAGTCGTCGAACCTGCGCTTCCAATCTGTCTGCATTTTCTGGAGTTCAGTTTCCCATTGAGAAACGATCGCATCCAGCGACCTCTGCGCATCGATCGCTTCCGGCAGCTCTTTGAGAATCGCCTCAGAGTTGATATGCCCAATTTTCGATTGGGCAACAAGCAGACACGGAACCAAAAGTCCAAGCAGCACCAGGATCGCTCGTTTCATGATTTCCTCCCAGAGTCAGAGATGAAAACGCATTGTTGAAAAGAGAACAGTCATAATACTCTTAATTAAAGAGCCTCCATCCCTCTTCTCATTTTCCCCGTTTCAGCCTGTCGATTACCTTGAACGTGAGATCATTGCTCGCTTCTCCGTAGAGTAGTACGGCAACGGTTTCCGTCTTATCAAAGACGAACGTGTATTTTTCCGCCTTCGCCACAGCCTCGATAGCTTTCAGAACTTTTTCTTTGAGAGGCTCGAGAAGAGTCTCCTGCATCTTTGCAAGCTCACTGTTATTCCCAAGCTTCTCCTGGCGATAGATTTCCATTTGCTGTTGCATGCCGAGAATCTTCTCCTGTTCCGCCTTCTTTGCGGAATCGTTCATTAGGCTTTCCTTCTTCTGGTATTCGTCCACCGCAGCTTTCAATGTCGCCTGTCTTTTGTCCCACTCATCTTGGATACTCTTCTGAGCTGCATCGATTTTCTTCTGCGCCTCTTGTGCCTCGGGCATTTCGGCGAAGATCTTGGTGGAGTTGACGTAGCCGATCTTTTGTGACTGCGCATTCGCGGAGGAAACGAATGCAAATCCGACAAAAAGTATAACGCTAACAATGGTGTATTTCACTACAACCTCTGGAATGTTAAAGTATGCAATTGCTTTTTTGTTATTTTTTGCTTTTTCGATCTTTAGAACCCGCGTCCAAAAATGAAATGGAACCGCCATCCATCCGGCTGTCCATCGGGAATCGAGCCAGGTCCATCAACATCGTCGAAACCAAAACCATAATCAAATCCGAGCAGCCCGATGGGCTGAATAAGTAGGCGTGCACCAAATCCAGCAGAGCGTTTCAGATTTCCGAAGTCTGCGTATTTGAATGATTCAAAAACGTTTCCCTGCTCCGCGAACGCCAAAAGGTAAATCGGAATCGGGTTGAGCGTGACTGCAAAGCGAAGTTCGGCTGTGTGCTTTGCGTAGGTTCTCCCCGGAATGATGCGGCCAAACCTATCCCGCGGCCCCACCGTCTGATCGTCATAACCACGAAGAGGAATAGTGGCGATAAACCCGAGGCCTGTTCCGCCCATATAAAAAAGTTCGTTCGGTGGAATTGGGACCTGTCTCGAAAAATCCGTGATGAACCCATACTCAAGTCCGAGGTACAATGCCAGTTTGTTCGTTCCGAAGAGAGGCATGTACCATTGCGACTGGAAGATCCACTTGAAAAAATCAATCGTGCCTGGAAGGAATGGCCCGCCTGCAATTTCCGTGGAAAGCGAAAAGTTGGATCCGCTTGTCGGGAAAATTGGGTTGTCAACAGAGTTCCGGGAAATAATCTGCGTTAGGCTCACCTGCGATGATCTGCCGGTAAGAAACCCAGGAGGAGCGACAGACACGTCATTATGCTGCGCGTTGAGAATCCAGTCTCCCCGGAAGTAAATATCAGGCCATTTGAACCGGCGTCCCACCCGGACGGAACCTCCCGTATTCTGGACCACATAATTAAACGACTGCTTCGTATCAAATAATGTAACGCCAAGGAGTGTCGGCGTATCAAAGAGCCATGGTTCCGTGAAGCCAATGGTAAAAGTCCGGTACCGAGAACCTTCACCAAATTGCCATTCGAAATTCAGGATCTGGCCTGCTCCGCCCTGCAATGGTTCCCGAATAGAAAAATTATTGATCGTGAAACCCAATGCACCCGTAAAACCGAACGCACCGCTATAACCAACCGAAGCGTTGATATTGTCGCTTGACTTTTCTTCGACTTCGTAAGATATATTGACCGTCTCACCATCGTCTAGGGGTTTCACGTCGGGAGTGATTTTCTCCGGGTTGAAGTAATTCAGCACCGACAACTGACGAACGCTTCGGATAATCGCACCGCGACTGAAGTAGTCTCCGGGAACCGTGAGCAACTCGCGTCGTATGACCTTCTCATACGTTTTGGTATTTCCTTTGATCGTTACGTCCCCCACGCGAAACTTATTCCTTTCGTAAACTCTGATCGTCACGTCAATGCTGTCCTGCCCCACGCGTGTCTCTTCCGGCTCCAGGCTGAAAGCCAAATAACCGTTGTCCAGGAACAGAGAGGACACATCAGATTGGGCCTCATTTCCGCGCAGATTCTGTTCGAATTTTTCAGCGTTGAACACGTCGCCTTTTTGAAACCCAAGCCTCTCGGTTAATACGATTTCTGGGTAGACGGTGTTCCCTTCCCAGGCAATATTTCGAATTTTGTACTGAGAACCCTCATGGACAGACATCAGGATACTCATCTCCCTTTTGTCTTCGCTGTACCAAATTGAATCCCGGACGATCTCTGCGTCGCGGTATCCGTGCTTTTCGTAAAACTTCACAATGAGCTTCTTGTCCTCTTCGTACTTCTTGCGATCAAACTTGTGGGACGAAAAAATCTTCCACCAGGCATTCTCGGTAGTCTCATCCATTGCACCGCGTAAATCGCCATCATCATACGCCGTATTCCCTTCGAAATCGATGTGAGAAACCTTAACCTCCGGACCCTCATCAATATCGATCCTTAATACCGCTCTGTTTTTATTCGTATCGGATTGCTCGATGGAAACACGGACGTCCGTGAGAAGATATCCATCTTCGTTGTACAGTTTCTGAATTTTCTTCTTGATCCTTGGAAGATCCTGTGGCGGCAGCACCTGTCCCCGAACGAGGGTGACCTTCTTCAAGATGTCGTCTTCATCAAACTCGTCGTTGCCGGAAATCTCCGTTCGTTCGTACCGGGGAAGTTCCTTCACACGAATGAGAAGAAAAATCCCGTCTCCCACCTGGCGATCGACGGCGATATCTACAGTTTCGAAAAGTTTAACTTTCCATAGCTTCTGGATTGCCTGCGCAACTTGATCACCGGGAAGAAGAATCTCGTCGCCGACCTTAAGTCCGGAGTTGGAAATGATTGCTGCGGGATCGGCGAGGGTGTTCCCCTCCACGGAGATTCCAAGGACTTTGTACGCCTTGGGGGACTTCGCCCCTTGGGCATACACGTGAGGGATGCTGATCGCCACGGCCAGCACAAAAACAAAACCAATGTAGATGTTTTTCATGGCTGCTGGCCCGTTACACTCCTGATAACACGATCAAAGTACGATGGTGTGTCTGTCTTGCTGGAAAGCTGTTCGCTCACCATGCCAAACCGCCTCTCTCTTTTTTGGTAGTCCCGAATCCCCTCGTAAAGGTCGACACGCCGGAACGCTGGCCAGTATTTTGGAGTAATGTGAATTTCAGAATAAGCAAGCTGCCACAGCAGGAAATTGCTGATGCGTATCTCGCCGCTCGTGCGGATAAGAAGGTCAGGATCAGGAATGCCGCTTGTCGAGAGATACCGCTCGACGGATGACTCATCGACATCTTCCTTCTTCAACTCGCCGGAACGAACGTCGCGGAGAATCTGCTTCACTGCCCGGGTAATATCCCATCGACCGCTGTAGCTCAGTGCCAAAATTAATGTCAGCCCGGTGTTGGCCTTCGTCTTTTCGATATCTTCCGCCAATTCATCCTGAACCTCCTGCGGAAGAGAAGAGATTTCTCCGATTGCCTGGATGCGAACATTGTTAGTGTGGAGGCGATCCGTTTCATCTTTGAGAGCTTTCAAAAGGAGTCTCATGAGAAGCGAGACCTCTTCCTGCGGCCGCTTCCAATTCTCGGTGGAAAATGCATAGAGGGTCAGATACTGAACACCGAGTTGGCCGCAGGCTTCCACTGCATCACGAACGGACTCCACACCTTCCTGATGTCCTGCGATCCTGGGCATCCCCTTCTGTTTCGCCCAGCGCCCGTTGCCATCCATAATAATTGCAATGTGCCGGGGTATTTCACCATCGCTTTGCAGCTTCGCCTGCACACGCGCGTCTTGCCCCGTAACCTTCTGCGGACCTTTACGCAATGATGGTTCTCTCCCCAAATGTGTTCGCTTCCATTACCTGATGAACGATGGTGGGATCGGAATGGTTTGTGTTGTCAGAGCTAAAATCGTCGAGGAAGTTCTAAAGTTGAGACAAAATCTAATTGATTTTCCCTCGAAAGTCAAGGAACGTCAACGCGTTCAACACTCATTCACTCATTGCCCCACAAACAACTTGCAGAGGCACCCCGCAACTCGTTAGTTTGACTTTCCATAGCAAAACAAATATATTTTTTGAAGCTCAATGTCTCCCCACTTTCTCCAACGTGAGGTCTTCATGTCAGGGTTCCCCAATATGTCCGGAATGATGAAACAAATCCAGGAAATGCAGCAGCGTGTGGCAAAAGTCCAAGAAGAACTCGAAGGGAAAACAATCACTGGCGAATCGGGCGGCGGAATGGTGAAGGTCACGGTCAATGGAAAACAGGAGCTTGTTTCACTCAAGATTGACAAGGAAGTAGTAAATCCTGAGGAAATGGATATGTTGGAAGACCTCATTCTGGCGGCGGCCAATAAAGCTCTTGAGAATGCAGGGAGAATGGCGAAGGAAGAAATGTCCAAAGTGACAAGCGGGATGCTCCCCAATATCCCGGGCCTGAATATCCCTGGATTGTAGGCGAGCTTATGACGTATACCTCGGAGGCACTCCAGCAGCTGGTGGAGGAGTTTTCACAGCTCCCGGGTGTTGGAAAAAAGTCCGCCCAACGGATGGCACTCTACATTCTAAAACAACCTCGCGAAGATGTCCTTCGGATGGCAAAAGCGCTGGTGAACATCAAAGACAGGATCAGGTATTGCTCTTCGTGTTCCAACATTACTGAAGTCGATCCTTGCCCGATCTGTTCAAGCGCGAAGCGCGATCGTCAAACGATTTGTGTTGTGGAAGAACCGAACGATGTTATTGCGCTGGAAAGAACAAATGAATTTCGGGGACTCTATCACGTTCTTGGGGGTGCCCTTTCTCCTCTTGACGGCATTGGGCCTGAAGAGCTCAAAGTGAACGAACTCCTCACACGGATGACTGACGGGGTGACTGAAGTAATTCTCGCGATGAACCCCAATATCGAAGGAGAAGCAACCACCATTTACCTTTCGAGACTTCTCAAACCGTTGGGAGTGCGGGTCACTCGCATCGCGCGCGGACTTCCTATGGGTGGAGACCTGGAATTTGCTGACGAGGCCACCTTGAGCCGTGCACTCGAAGGACGGGTTACCCTGTAGGCATTGCGGGTGCTTGAAGCGAACATGTGTACGAGTCGAACTATCACATATTGCGTACTGTTGACGCTCGCGAGCGGCTGTGGGCTTTTTGAAACCCGCTCCCCGGAAGATCCGTCGCAATCTCCATCCTTCTATGTTCCACCCACGGTCGCAAATCTCGTGATCGACAACCTTCGAAACTCCATCATTCAGCAAAGTCCGGATACATACATTCGATGCTTCATCGATAGTGGCTACAGGTATATCCCCTCCGCTCCGGGTGCCTCGCGTTTTCCGAGTGCGTTCATCGGTTGGACGAAACAGGAAGAAGAAAACTATTTCCGCAACCTCGTTAGCCATAAAGCGGCACCATTTTTCTCTAACCTCTTCACGGACGAGGTTGTGTTCGAGCCGCAAGGCGATTCGACGATATATTCCTCCCGATACACTTACTCATTCGATCACGATGACGTATCATTTCCAAACACCTCGCGGGGGCGGTTGAGAATGGTTCTTCGTCGCACAGCCGACGGTACCTGGGCAATTGCCGAGTGGCGGGATGATGAGGAAATTGATACAGTGTTCACGTGGACCGATTTTCGGGGAAAGTTTAGAAATTGAAGAACTCCGGCACTGCTCATCAACAAAGTGGAATTATTGCTGTTGCTGTTCTGGGAGTTTTCATCGGATGTATCAATCCGTTTGCACCGGGACTGGACAACTCACCTGCTGTTTCATCGTGTGACCCGACGTCGATTGAAGGATTCTTTCGTTGCTTCCAGAATTCCTACACTTTTCGCGACACGTTGATTTATGGTCAGCTTCTTGATCCGAATTTTATCTTCGTCTATTTCGATTACGACATCAGTGTTAATGTCTCCTGGGGGCGCGATGACGATATGCGGCGCACGCATCAGCTTTTTCAGAATGTTCAGAAACTGGACTTAGTCTGGAACAACATCATCTCCACGACAGCCGATTCGAACAGCGTGAATGTCGTTCGCGGGTTCAACCTGACGGTCACGTTCAATCCGACCGATGTTCTGGGAGCTTCCGGTTACGCCAACCTCACGCTCGCACGTGATCGCGCGACCGATCCATGGAAAATTGTCCGATGGCGAGATGAATCCAACTTCTAGCACTTCCACCTTCAGGTAAAGTAATCCCTATGAGCATTGGTTATACTCTTTCCGAAAGTATTTCAGGTTTTCGGAGGACAAAACTCTCCAGCTTTGTCTCTATTTTCACCATATGCGTCGCGCTCCTCTTCCTGGGACTCTTCGGTCTCGCCACAATCCAGGCAAACAAATTCATTGAGTACCTCCGGAGCAAGGTAGAGATGGAGGCCTTCCTGCAGGAACCGCTTGGTAAAAAGGAGCTGACGGAGATCCAAAAGTATGCTTCAAATATTGAAGGCGTGGAAGAGGTCGAATACGTTTCCAAGTCAGACGCTGCGAAAGTATTCAAGCAAGAATTCGGCGAGGACGTCCTCGATGTGCTTGATTTCAATCCCCTTCCCGCTTCGCTGAAGATCCACATTAAAACGGGATATCAGACATCCGCAGCCGCGCAACGCATACGCACCGATCTGGAGTCTTTGAAAGGTGTGCAATCGGTGGAGTATCGAAAAGATCTGCTGGAGGTCCTGGATCAGCAAACGTCCACAGTCTATAGCTTCTCCCTCGGTCTCGGGATCATTATCGGGTTGTCAGCGATTTTCCTCGTCGCAAACACAATCCGACTTGCGATTTACGCCAAGCGAAAAATTATCCGCACAATGGAGCTCGTCGGTGCAACGTTCATGTTCATTCGCACCCCATTCTTGCTCGAAGGAATTCTCCAGGGACTTATTGGTGGGCTTATCGCAGCGGGAGCGTTTTACTTCCTGATTACCTACGCGGCGAATTTTTTTACCAGCTTTTCCGAGTACCTTGTTATTGACCGGCTGTTTTATGTGTTCGTCATCGTTGCGGGATTATTGTTGGGTCTCCTCGGCGGGATCATCTCTGTTGTCCGTTTTATTAGGATTACAGGAACGACCAATAGCATGCGAGGAGCGTAGAGAAAGTTTGATATAGAGTTCTCTCTTTCGTAGATTCATTGAGTCAATATTCAAACGCAGCACTTCTAACGCAGCACTTCTATTGACTCCTTTTTCTCCAAATGTACTTTCTCAATCGTCTTCATCTCATACTTTTCATTATCAATGGTATAGCCTTGAAATGAGTCAAACAACTTCCCTGGCAAAATCTTCCATCGGTCAGAAACTACTGATGGCTCTTACCGGCTTGTACCTTTGCACATTCCTTCTGGAGCATCTAATCGGCAATCTCCTCCTTTTCTTAAACGATGGCGGAGTGGTCTACGATGCGTATGGTGAGTTCCTCTCTGGCAATGTCGTGATACGGACAGTCGAGATTGGATTGTTCCTAGGATTTGCCGCACACATCATCTACGGAACAACATTGTGGCTCTCGAACAAGCGAAAAAGACCTATCCCGTATGAAATGACCAATCCGTCCGCGAACAGTACGCTTGCATCGCGTATTGCGTTTGTTACTGGCAGCATCGTCTTCATCTTTCTTGTCGTACACCTCAGGACCTTTTTCGCGCCGTTGCGCTTCGATGCAACGCATCCTTCAGCTTATCGCTTAGTCACGGACGCTTTCCAGAGTCCACTGTATGTCGGGTTTTACCTCGTTGCGTTGTTCCTGCTAGGCTATCACCTGCGCCACGGGTTTCAATCTGCGTTTCAAACTCTCGGATGGCTTCAGTCGCGCTACAAGAAGTTGATAATGTTTTTCGGATTTATTTTTTGGTTTATCATCCCTCTTGGTTACGCAATCATCCCCATCTATTTTCTTTGGTCACACATGTCGGGAGGGTACTGACAATGAAACTCAATCCTAAAATACCTGGTGGGCCAATTGAAAAGAAATGGGATGACCATCGATTCCATCTAAAACTCATCAATCCTGCAAACAAGAGGAAGTATACCGTTGTGGTGGTCGGTACCGGTCTGGCAGGAGCATCGGCAGCTGCATCCCTTGCCGAGCTCGGATACAACGTCATCGCCCTCTGTTACCATGAATCTCCCCGTCGGGCTCACAGTATTGCAGCACAGGGTGGAATTAACGCTCCCAAAAATTACACGAACGATGGTGATAGTGTTTATCGTTTGTTCTACGATACGGTCAAAGGGGGCGACTACCGGGCGCGCGAAGCAAACGTTTATCGACTCGCTCAGGTAAGCGGCTCCATTATTGATCAATGCGTGGCGCAGGGTGTCCCCTTTGCACGGGAATATGGCGGCCTTCTTGATAACCGGTCGTTTGGTGGTGCGCAGGTTTCCAGAACCTTTTATGCAAGAGGGCAAACTGGACAGCAGTTGCTCCTCGGGGCATATTCTGCGATGATGCGCCAGATGGATGCAGGCAAGGTCAAGCTATTCTCACGACGGGAAATGTTGGATCTTGTCCTCGTCGATGGAAAGGCCCGGGGTGTCGTCTGCCGCAACCTTGTCAACGGCTCCATCGAATCGTATGTCGGTGACGCGGTTATCCTTGCAACGGGGGGATACGCAAACGTCTTTTATCTTTCTACAAACGCAATGATGAGCAACGGATCGGCTACGTGGCGCGCGCACAAGAGGGGCGCATTGTTCGGTAATCCTTGCTTTACGCAAATCCACCCAACATGCATTCCTGTTTCCAGCGGCCATCAATCAAAACTCACTCTCATGAGTGAGAGCCTGCGGAATGACGGTCGCATTTGGGTTCCGAAAACCAAGGGTGACAACCGCCAGGCAAAAGATATCCCGGAGTCAGACCGAGACTATTACCTTGAGCGTTTGTACCCGTCATTCGGAAACCTCGTTCCCAGAGACGTTGCTTCCAGGCGTGCCAAGGAGATGTGTGATAAAGAACTCGGCGTTGGGCCCACCAAGTTGGCGGTGTACCTTGACTTTACAGATACTTTCAATCGGAACGGGAAGGAGTACATCGAAGAACAATACGGGAACCTCTTCGACATGTACCAGCAGATTACCGGCGAGAATGCCTACGAATCGCCGATGCGAATCTATCCCGCTGTTCACTATACAATGGGAGGACTTTGGGTTGACTATAACCTGGAGAGCACCATCCCCGGCATGTTTGTTCTTGGCGAAGCGAATTTTTCCGATCACGGGGCCAACCGACTTGGTGCAAGTGCTTTGATGCAGGGTCTTGCCGACGGCTATTTTGTTATCCCTTATACAATCGGCGACTATCTTGCCACAAATAAATTTCCGCCGGTGGACGCCTCTCACGCGGCGTTTAAGGATGCTGAAAAGAACCTCGCCGCGATGACAAAGAAGCTAATGGGAATTAATGGAAAACGTACAGTGGATGACTTCCACAAAGCGCTTGGCAAGGTAATGTGGGATGATGTTGGAATGGCCCGGGATGAAAAAAGTCTGAAAAGCGCGATCAAGGAGATTCCGCGCATTCGAGAAGAATTCTGGAAAGACGTCCGCATTCCTGGGTCCGATGGCAATTTCAATCAGGAACTCGAGAAGGCGCATCGGGTTGCCGACTTTCTTGAGCTTGGTGAATTGATTGCTCGTGATGCATTGCACCGGAAAGAATCGTGTGGGGGTCACTTCCGACGGGAGTTCCAGACCGAGGATGGAGAGGCCCTTCGTGATGACAAGAGGTTTTCGTACGTCGCTGCATGGGAGTTTAGGGGTGTGGACAAAACATCGGCCATGCACAAAGAGCCGTTGAATTTTGAATACGTGAAACCCTCACAACGAAGTTACAAATAAGGAGCACGTGAATGTCCGGTTCAATGAAGATTACTCTAAAGGTTTGGCGCCAACCAGGGAAAAATGCGCGGGGACGACTGATGACGTACAACGTTTCCGACGTCTCCCCCGATATGTCCTTCCTGGAAATGCTTGACATGGTGAATAATAACCTTGTCCGAAAAGGTGAAGATACCATCGCATTCGATCATGATTGCCGCGAGGGAATCTGCGGGACGTGCAGCCTCTATATAAATGGACGAGCGCACGGCCCACTCAAAGGAGTTGCAACATGTCAGCTACACATGCGCTCGTTCTCGAACGGAGATACGATCGTTGTGGAGCCCTGGCGCGCTTCTCCGTTTCCAGTTATCAAGGATCTCGTGGTTGATCGATCGTCGTTCGACAGGATCATGCAGGCCGGTGGATACGTCTCTGTGCGGACGGGCGGTGTCCCGGACGCGAACGCCATTCCCATCCCCAAAGGCATTGCCGATGAGGCCTTCGATGCAGCCGCGTGCATCGGATGCGGGGCATGTGTCGCTGCATGCAAGAACAGTTCAGCAATGTTATTCGTGAGTGCGAAAGTTTCTCAGCTTGCGCTCCTGCCACAGGGAAATGCCGAGCGGAGGCAAAGAGCCGAACGCATGGTTGCGCAGATGGATGCAGAGGGTTTCGGTTCATGCTCCAACACCTACGCATGCGAAGCGGAGTGCCCCAAAGAAATTTCTGTTTCGAATATCGCCCGTCTGAACCGGGAATTTATCCGCGCGAAAGTACTCTGAAGCAGTTTTCACTCGGGCGCCCCGAACGGGGCACCCCCCTCCTCCATGGAGCAAATGGAGCATCTCCTTCATCCTCAAAACCGCAATTCCCAAAAACTGTTTTGGCTTTTGTTTCTACCTTTGGTAGCAGCGAGCCGCGTTCCGTTTTTCTTCAATGGTTTTGGAAGCGATGAAGATGCCTGGCGCGTTGCACGCGCCGCGGCGAGTATTCACGGAACGGGTGTGTATGAAGCCTCCCGTTTTCCTGGATATCCGTTGTATGAATACCTATCCTCGCTTGTTATTCCATTTGGTGGAGCAACGCTGTCAAATATCTTGACCTGTTGTGCAGGGCTTGCTGCGCTTTTCGTCTGGTATAGGATTGCCCGTCGATCGAACAATTGGAAAATTCTGCTTGTTGCCCTGGCATTCTCCCCTCTCTTCTGGATTAATTCATCTATCACTCTCGAACACGTCTGGTCTCTCCTCTTTCTTCTCCTCGCGGTCTATTTTGCGGAACGGCACCGCTCGCTTCTCGCCGGACTGGCACTCGGGTTAAGCGCCGGGTTTCGTCCCACCAATCTCCTTGCCCTCGGGCCAGTCCTCATCCTGGTTATGGACAACGCTCAACATTTACGCAAAGGAATAACAACGACAGCGGCCGCCCTCGTCGTCCTTCTGCTTGCATTTTTTCCCGTCTGGAGTCATTACGGCGTAGAGCATTGGCTTTCCCTGACCGGAGATCAGGCTGCACGAACAAGCGTCCATGCTCTTGATCGTATTCCGTTGTTTCTTTATCGATCTGTTTATGCAATAGGCCCAGCAGCAATGATTGTGGCGGCGTCTATCCTTTTTCTTCACCGAAAGCCAATCTGGAATAGATTTCGGCTGAAGGAACCGAGGATCGTTGCTTGCGCTGCAGGCATTATTCTGTATGGAGTCCTTTTTTTTATTTTTCCTTTGGAAGGGAGCTACCTCCTGCCCGCAACAACTTTTTTGTTCCTGTTCCTGGATCAGGTTAGTTCGCGCAGGTTGCTGGTCCTCTTCACGGCAGGACTTCTTAGTTTCTCATTTGTCAATCCTGATGTCGTGAAACACGCTTCGCCACGTGGAAAGCCTGGAATAAACATACACGCAGGGATGGTTTTTCAAGAGTTTGATATGAAGGCGGCACAAAGTAGACGCCGCTCAGAAATTCTTGAGCGTGAATACGCCCCTTCCACCGTCGTCATGACCGGCATGGAGGAGTCATTGACGTTTGATCAACCGTTGCTCGCCCGCGACGCAGATGAGCCGTGGATATCGTTGCATGAGAAATCATTCCACCTTGTTGGCCGAGAAGATGTTCACTTCATTCAGCTTCTTTCGTCCGATGAAATCTCCCGTCTTCAAGTCCAGGGATATAACATCACATGCCTTTCGTTTTCCTCAAAATATATCGAACAACAAATCGGCGAGAGCCTGACAGACCGTGCAGTAACGATTATTCCTCTGAACGAGTGAAACCGTGCTTTCTTGCGCGCGTTCCGAATTAATCGTACGTTTCACGCACCATCCATGTGTAATTGCATCATTCTCTTGACGATCTATGCGCCAACCCCTGTTTTTGTACCTGTTTCTGACACTCAGCAGTCTTGGTGTTTCCGTTTTCCACGCCCAGTCCTCCAAGGAGAATGCGGACTTCAAGCTGGCGCTGAACCTCTACAATGACAAGCTTTACGATCTCGCCGCGGAGCAGCTAAGGCAGTTCATCGGTTCTTTCCCTAATACATCCCAGGGAATCGAGGCAAAATTCTACCTTGGCCTGGCTCAAATGAAGCTACGCCGCTACGACGACGCGCGTCTTACCTTCCAAACCTTCGCCTTAACGTATCAGGATAATCCACGGGCTCCCGAGGCTTGGTGGAACGTGGGGGATTCATATGTCGCAACGGGAAACAACAAAGAAGCCGCACTTGCGTACGAGCGCGTGAAAGTATTTCATTCCCGCAGCAAACTCGCGCCCGATGCCTTGGTCGAGGCGAGCAAATATTTTTCGATGTCGGGAGAAACGGAGGATGCACGGCGCGTCCTGCGTATCGTTCTTCAGGAATACGGCTCAAGTAGCGCCGCTCTGAACGCGCGCGCGCGTCTCGGGCAGATCTACTTTCAAGAAGGAAAACTCAATCTCGCTCAGACCGAATTAAAACGGGTTATCGACGGCGACCCCTCTCCTGAGGCGAAGGCGCAGTCACTTCTTATTCTGGGGAATATTTTCGAGGCGCTCGGAAAGTGGGATCAGGCGGAACAAAATTATCGTGATATCATTAGTCAGTACAAGACATCCTCAGCCTTGCAGGGTGCCTATGTAAGCCTTGGGAAGCTTAAGTCTGCTCTCGGCGAATATCAAGAAGCCGTCACAAACTTCAAAAAAGCACTTGAGGTAACTATGGGGACAGACTCCTCCCTGATACAGCAGGCATTGATCGGAGCAGGCGATGCCTACGGGGAGCTTAATGACTATCCTAATGCCGTGACAATGTACGAACAATACCTTGCTGCCTTTGGAAATCGGACAGATGTCGGCAATGTTCTCTGGAAGAGCGCACTGAACAACGCAAAGGCAAAGCGTTTTTCAAAATCTGATCAAGCTTGCAACCGAATACTTCGCTCTTCGACCCAGGACCTTTTGAAACGTCGCGCCCAGATAAAGCTTGCAACCAATTCCGCAGAGCAGAAGAACTTTGCACAGGCAGTCCAATACTACGCACAGTTCCTCGACCAATTCCCGGATGATCAAAAAACCGATGAGATCATTTTCCGCATCGGGACGACACAGGAACACTCTCTCAACGACCCACGGAGAGCAATTGTCTATTATGAACAGTTGCAAACCCGATTCCCGCGTTCGCCTCTGGTGGCAGAGGCGTTAGCCGGCTCTGCACGCTGTTACGAGCGATTGAAAGAATACGACCGTGCAATGAACGCGTATCGGGAGATCATTCAGAAGTACCCCGCTTCCCGATTTCGTACTGAAGCAGAAGATCATTGGAAGAAGATTGAGGTTTTCGAGGCGAAGGATAAGGACGCAAGCCTTGAGAAACTTGCCCTGTTGGTTGGAGATGTACTGACCAGCTCCGATAAGGCATCTGTTTCTTACAGGCTTGGTGAGATTTATTTCGCGGACCTGAAGAGTTATGAAGCTGCGGCCACCCAATTTCAAAACGCATTGAAAAACGGCATCGAGGAAAAACAAAAGGCCAGTGCACTGTTCAACATTGCCCGGGCTTACGAATACATCAGCTGGCGAGAAGAGTCCTTCGCTCCACAGGCCATGCATGCGTATCGTGAATTCCTTCAGCAATACCCATCGGAAGCAAGAAGCGAGAACGCAGCCCTCTCTTTGTTTGTCTTGAATGCAACATCGATCGGTTCGGCACGACAGGCATATATCGCAACCCTTTCTCTCTACCCGAAGTTCGTCCGTAGGGACACGCTCCTCTTGATCGTCGCCGAGCTCCATCGGGCGGCAGGAGCAAAAGATTCTGCCGTTGCAACGTTTCGGACTATTCTTCGGGAGTTTGCATCATCACCGTCCGCAGAATCAGCAATGGCGATGGCGGTCCAGGTCTATGAAGAACTCGGAGAGAGGGACTCCGTTCTCGCAATTGGCAGACGTTATCGTGCTCTCTATCCCCGGGGAAGAAGTATTGCCACAACATTGTTGCTTCTTGCGCGTGCTGCTCTCGCAACGAACCACTATTCGGAGGCAATTGAATCCCTTGAGAGATTGAAGAACGAGTATCCCTATTTTGGGGTGAACGCGCAGAGCGAGATCGATCTGGCAACAGCGATGATCGCAGCAGGCAATACACGCGACGCGATTCAACTGCTCACTGAATTGTTGGATCAGGAAGATCGGGATCCTACCCGGGAGGAAGGAAGTGATCCGAGCATTTTCCTTGCTTTAGGAATCGCTTATCGAACCGCGGGGAACTCACCAGCGGCAAAACAAAACCTGACGGAGTTTCTCGCTCACAAGAGAACGGGACCTGAAGCGGGTCAAGCGTATTACGAGCTTGGGACGATTTACCGAGCGGAAGGTTCCACAGACCTTGCCACCGCATACTTTCGCCAAGCAAGTACCGCTGCGCCATCTTCCGTTGCCTCCAGTGATATCGCTGCAATGTTATTTGAAAGTGGAGAGTACACCGATGCAATCAAACAGTACCTCCACCTCATTCAGACAGATTCCGGAGAGGCGCAAAGGGGTTTTAAAGCCCGCGTGATCATCGCGCGTTTACGAAACAACGAGCTCGGTGCAGCGGACAAGGATGTTGCTTCGTTCTCCAAAAAATATAAGCCAACCGATGAGGAAAGCTCTTCATTTGAACTTGAGCGAGGCTCGTACTTTTTCCGAAAGGCTGATTACACGAACGCTCGGAAATCATTTGAGAAGGTTGAATCAAAATACGATGAGAGCGCCTCTGCTCCGGAAGCCATGTATTGGCTCGGGAAAATATCCGAGGTACTCAACAAACCTCAGGACGCGATAAAGATCTTCCAGAACCTACAGAAGTCCTACCCGAATGCGCCAGTCATGCAACGCGTCCACCTTTCTCTCGGCAATATCTATTTTAACGCAGAGAAACTGGATGATGCTATCAAGAACTATAAAATAATCGTTGACAATCCTGACGCTGACAGAGAGATTCTCCCCTTCGCAATGAGTAACCTCATCAACACGTACGAAGTCGCCGGGGCTAATGACGCTGCCCTCAATCTCACCAGAAAGTATATCGACGGCTATCCGAACAACGAGGATACCTTCGACAAGAGAATCAAGATTGGAATTCTGTACCAACGACTCGGATACAATGAACAGTCGGTGCTGCATTTGCAATCCTTGCTCGACCAAGCTGGCAGTGATCTTGAGGGAGAGCTTCGCTATTACATCGGAGAAGGATATTTCAACAAAGGGGATTTTCAGCAGGCAATCCTGGAGTTTTTGAAGGTGCCGTACCTTGTTACGAAAAAAGGGAAGGTCGATTGGACAGCGAATGCTCTTTACATGTCCGGTCAGTCGTACGAAAAGTTGGGACGGTTTGATCAGGCCCTGACGATGTACAAACAGATACTGGAGCGGTCCGGGATTGATGAAACGTTTAAGGCTGCCGCACGAAAGGAAATAGACCGGGTGCAGCTGGTACTCAAGAAACCGAACTGATGCTCGAGAAAGAATTATCTGCAATTATCAAAACCTTGCAGGGGCGGACGATTGCAGAAAAAGATGCAATTGTCCTGAAGGACGCCATTGCCAAGGATATTCCACGGTCCATCAAGAACTACCTGCAGGGTGAAGCAGCAGACGCACTTTGGCACGAGGCAGCAACTCTTCGACATTTCCAGCGTTTGAAAGGTATGGAACGTGGAGGCGATAAGGTCACCCGTTCGCTATTTCAAGGGCTCGCCCTGGAGTACATATTCTCGCGCGATCAATTTCAGTCCGCTCTTTCGGATGCAGTACATTTCGTCGGTAACTTTGTTTGTCGTCCACGTTCCGTGCTCACTCACTTTCTGTTTAAGAAATCTGACGCAATTTCCTCGGAAGAACTTCTCATACGTTTAGATCGGTTTTCGGACTACCAGTATTTGATCACTCTTCTTTCGGCATATGTCTCCCGTGAAGGCATTTCGCAATTGCGTCGGCAAGATTGTAGTGCCATTCTCGAAAAGCTTGATGACCGGGTTGTGAAGCAGCATAACGCCAGAGAACTTGCGACTTTGGCGAAACCGATTTTCCAGTTCTATCTCCTTGCCCGGAGAGATAACCGCGCGTCCATTCCCATTGAGCCTCTTCTCGCCTTCTATGACGACAAGAAGCTTTACATTCTCAAGGAATATGTTGAACGCATCTGCGCTATTCGAAAGAATACGGAACTCACGCAGGAAGAACTGGCAGCTATTGCTGAAGATCTCTACCTCGACGACGCTAACGCGCACAAGACCAACCAATCAGCTATGAAGGCATCAGCGGATAAGACATTGCCGGACGCCGACCCTGGTCCTTCCGCTGATGATGTTCTCGAAGGAGAAGAAATCAGTGAGAACGATGCGGCGCGAATTACCCGCGACCCCTTCATGAACGCCGCAGTGGAGCAGTTCCCCGACATTCATACACTTATTGGTGAGGAACAGCGCGCTCGATTTGTCAAAACTATTTTCAAGAAAGACCCTCACTTTTACGACGGTATCATCGCGTCACTCAACCGCACACGAACGTGGAAGGAAGCCTCCATTCAACTTCACGAGTTTTATGAAACGAATGGCCTCGATCCTTTTTCGCAAACTGTTGTGGAATTCACCGAAACGATCTACAATCGTTATACTTCGAGGAAGACCTCACAATGAAGTTTGTTGATACCGCAATGATTCGATTAAAAGCAGGGGATGGCGGAGCGGGGTGTGTCAGCTTCCGACGGGAAAAACATGTGAATAAAGGTGGACCGGACGGCGGCGACGGAGGACGAGGCGGAAACATCATTCTCCGCACCAATCGCCACCTCAATACACTCCTTGACTTCCATTACAACAAGTCCTACAAGTCACCGCGCGGTGAACATGGAATGGGCTCACGAAAAACCGGAAAAAGTGGATCGGATTTGGTCCTGGAAGTGCCGGTCGGGACAATCGTGAGAGATGCGGCAACCGAAGAGTTAATTGCCGATCTCGTGAACGAGCATGATGAGGTTGTCGCCGTTGATGGTGGCACCGGCGGAAGAGGAAACGCCGCATTCGCATCGGCAACGAACCAGGCACCGCGAGAATATGAAGTGGGAACTCCTGGCGAAGAACGTGAAGTTCTTCTGGAACTGAAGCTTCTCGCAGATGTCGGCCTTGTCGGTTTTCCAAACGCAGGGAAATCAACGCTCATCGCCGCAATCTCTGCCGCGAAACCCAAGATCGCCGATTATCCGTTCACCACACTGGTCCCGAATTTAGGAATCGTTCAAGTCGATCTCGGCAAGAGTTTCGTTGTCGCCGATATCCCCGGCTTGATCGAGGGGGCTCATGCGGGAAAAGGGCTCGGGATTCAGTTTCTCAGGCATATCGAACGAACTCGTTTTTTGGTTTTCCTTCTAGATGCCAACGCTGATAATCCGAAAGGTGATTACCGCGTGCTGCTTAATGAGCTCAAACTATTCGATCCTACTCTTCTTAAAAAACCACGCCTCATTGCCCTTACAAAAATCGACGCGGTGGATGAAACAGTCAGGCGCTCTCTGGCCAAGACCAAATTCCCTGGTGCAGATGCTTTCCTAATTTCGGCCGTCGCCCGCACGAACTTGCGGAATCTTGTTGGGCGGATGTGGAAAGAGGTTGCCTCGACAAAGAGAGAGACTCTCTCCATTACTTCATCAACAAAAACCCGACGTCGGAAAAAAACAAAAGTGACTCCCCTTCGACGGCGATGGGATTAGCTCCATGCCCTCCTCCCGTTCCGCGCGACAGCCACTAACCCGAATCCGAGTCACAAAAGTCACAACGATACTCGTCCTGGCTCTTGGATTTACCGCAGGAGTCGCACTTTCAGTTGGGAGCGTATCAGTGTCATTCAGCGATGTAGTCCGGGCACTCTTTGGCGATGCCAACTTGTCAACCTCAACGAAGACGATCGTCCTCGACATTCGTTTGCCTCGCATTTTGCTTGCGATTATCGTGGGAGGAGGGTTATCAGTCGCTGGGGTTGCGTTTCAAGCAATCCTGCGAAACCCACTTGCTGAGCCATACATTCTCGGCATATCGAGTGGAGGGACGGTCGGTGCAATGTTAGCGATTGGTCTCTCTTTCGGCGGGCTGCTCATGTTGCCTCTTTCCTCGTTTCTTGGAGCGTTGATCGTAACCATTTTGGTGTATCGCCTCGCCCACCGACATGGACGTCTCGATTCAACTGCGTTGCTTCTCTCCGGCATCATGGTCGGTGCGTTTGTAAACGCTATCATTCTTCTTTTCGCCGCTCTCTTCAACCAGGAGATGCGGTATACTCTTCTCTGGCTGCTCGGGAACCTGAGCACCGCGAATCTCAGTCAGGTGGCAGTCGTTGTTCCGGTTGTTCTGTTGTCGGCGGGAATTCTTTTCTTCCTGGCACCGCAGTTCAACCTTATCGCAACCGGCGATGAAACAGCGGAACAACTCGGCGTGGACGTTGCTCGGATACGACGCCTCTCCTACTTGTTGGGTTCGCTGGTGACTGGTGTTGTGGTCTCGGTGAGCGGCGTGATCGGTTTCGTCGGTCTGATTATTCCACACATCTGCCGACTCTCTCTCGGCCCGGACCACCGCCTTCTCTTTCCTG
Organism: Bacteroidota bacterium; assembly: GCA_036397975.1. Lineage (GTDB taxonomy): Bacteria > Bacteroidota > Ignavibacteria > UBA10030 > UBA6906 > SZUA-287. Next base: position 12,396 of record DASWHW010000132.1, on the reverse strand, counting down.
CCTCTTTTCTTTTTGGAGGAATATTTCTTCTCTGGGCCGACGTTATTTCTCGGACAGTGATCGCTCCAACAGAGATCCCCGTGGGTGTTATCACGGCAGCAATCGGCGCGCCGTTGTTCGTCTACTTGCTTCGTCGTGGCTGAGTGTTTATTGCCTTCCAAACGTGTTTTCCGTACATTGGGGTGCCTTGTTGCACTTTAACCGTTCGCGAAATCGATTTTTCTGATCTTCGACATGCCCATCCTTTCTTTGCAGAATATATCCTTTTCCTACGATGCGAAAACTCCCACACTGCGCCATATCGATCTGGATATCCGCTCGGGTGAGTTTCTGAGTGTTGTGGGTCCGAATGGTTCGGGAAAGAGTACCCTCCTCAAATGTTCAAGCAGAATACTTCGACCCCAGGAAGGCACGATCTTACTTGATGGAACTGACATAAATCGAATCGCACGTTCCGACATTGCCCTCAAGATCGGTGTTGTTCCACAAGAAGCAGCCATGCTGTTTCCCTTTACTGCACTTGAAATTGTCCTTATGGGTCGATCTCCTTATCGGCAGGGCTTGGGCTTCGAAACTGCGAAAGACTTTGAAGTTGCATCTGCCATGATGAGTTTGACGGACGTTCGGCACCTGGAACACAAACCAATTACTGCGCTATCCGGCGGCGAGCGACAGCGGGTTTTCATTGCCCGAGCCCTTGCACAACAGCCGAAGATTCTTTTGCTGGATGAACCGAACGCACACCTCGATATAGCACATCAAGTAGAGATTTTCACAATTCTCAAACGTCTGAATGAGAGCGAGGGGTTGACGGTCATTTCTGTATCGCACGATTTGAATCTGGCGGCGATGTTTAGCGACAGGATTGCGATGCTTCAATGCGGCGGTCTGTACGCTCTCGGGAATCCGCAGCAGGTTCTTACGGCAGACAATATTCAGGATGTTTTCCAAACGGAAGTTCTTGTCGACGAACATCCTCAATCTCATTCTCTGCGCATCACACTCATAGCTTCGGAAACAATTGGAAAGCACCATGGAGCTCTTTACCCTCATTGAAGAACGCGAACACGAACAAGTAGTTTTTTGCTCTGATCAGAAGTCCGGATTGCGGGCAATCATTGCCATCCACAACACTTCCCTTGGACCCGCACTTGGCGGGACCCGCATGTGGGCGTACACCTCGAACCAGGATGCCTTGACGGATGTCCTTCGCTTATCTCGCGGCATGACATACAAAGCATCAGTTGCCGGTTTGAACCTTGGTGGTGGAAAAGCGGTGATTATCGGAGACCCGAACAAGGATAAGACGGAGGCGTTATTCCGAGCCTTCGGCCGCTATGTCGAAGGACTAGCGGGAAGGTATATTACTGCAGAAGATGTCGGCACCGCAGTGCGGGATATGGAATACGTCCGCATGGAAACAAAGTATGTCACCGGTATCGACAAAGCGCTCGGGGGAAGCGGCGATCCATCGCCAGTCACAGGATTTGGTGTTTATGTTGGAATGAAAGCAAGCATGAAAGAGCTTACCGGGAGCGACTCGCTGAGAGGCAAGAAAATCGCAGTTCAGGGTGCAGGACACGTTGCAGAGTACCTCTGCAAACACGTCGCGAAGGAAGGGGCAAAAATAGTTATCAGCGACATTTATGGAGATAAGGCGAAGAAGGTCGCAGAAGGTGTTAAGGCGGAGGTGGTTGAACCGGAAAAAATATATGATGTCGATGCGGACATATTTTGCCCTTGCGCGCTGGGAGCCATCGTCAACGATGATACCATATCTCGATTCAAATTCAAGATCATCGCGGGGGGAGCCAACAATCAATTGGCGGACGAGGCTAAACACGGAAAAGCTCTCATGGAGAAAGGCATCATGTATGCGCCGGACTATGCAATCAACGCTGGGGGACTGATCAATGTATACAATGAGTTGGAAGGGTACTCACAGGAGAGGGCAATGAAACAGGCGGAGGGAATCTATGACACGATGCTGCGCATCTACTCCATCTCCAAACAGAACAATATTCCACCATACGAAGCTTCAAATAAACTCGCGGAACAACGGGTCGCGAGCATTGGCAGATTAAAATCAATCTACGCCGGAAAGTCCCAATTCGTCGGCAGACTCGGCGAAAATGACTTTGGGAAGAAGTAACTCGGGACAACATCCACCAATTGCAAAGGAACTCTGCCCGTGTCCGTGCGCAGGAGAATAGTCCGGGAAAAAGTTGTTCAAGCGTTATACGCCAATGAGCTTACTGGAGACGGTGCTGCCCATGTGGTCGAGCATATTCTTCCCGGTTTGAAAAATGACAAGGGGGCATACGAATTCGCCAAACAACTGGTTGTCAAATCGATTGAACACTCGAAGGAGATTGACGACATTATTCGATCAAAAGTCGCCAACTGGGACTTCTCCCGAATTGCTTTGCTCGATCGATTGATTCTCCGCATGGGAATTTGTGAATTGATGTATTTTCAGGATATTCCACCGAAAGTCTCGATGAACGAAGCGATAGAGATTGCAAAGCTCTTTAGTACGGAGAAGAGCGGCCAATTTGTCAACGGCATTCTCGACGCCGTGCTCGAAGACCTTAAGTCTACGGGAACCCTTTCGAAGCTTGGTCGCGGACTCTATGAAGGGAAGGAACAACACGTCGAAGCCAAGGTGAGCGTAGCGAGCAAAAAACAGTCAAAGCAATAACGTCATACCCGAACGGATGCCATCTCCCTCAAGCTCACCCTCCGCCCCACTCTCCAATCGCAGCCAGATTTTTGTCTGGACTCTTTTTGATTTTGCGAACACCTCGTTCTCGGTTCTTATTGTTGCAGTAGGTTATACACTTTACTTCAAAGAGATCGTCGCTGGTGGTGCGGGTCGAGGAGATTTTTTCTGGGGACTGGCAGTGAGTATTTCCATGTTCCTTACCGCAATCATCGCCCCGGTTCTCGGTGCTGCAAGCGACTTCGCCCACAACCGGAAACGCTTCCTCTTTCTTTTCACCATTGTGAGCGTCGTGTGTACAGGACTCCTCTACTTTGTCGAAGCCGGGATGGTTCTCACCGGGATGACGCTGTTCATCATTGCGAACGTCGGATTCGAAGGGGGAATTGTATTCTACAATGCCTTTCTACCTTCGTTGACGGAGCCCCGTTTCTTCGGGAAGATTTCTGGTTATGGGTTCGCCATGGGATACGTCGGTTCGCTCGTTTCTCTGTTGATTGCGATTCCCCTCTTCGCTGGGGGATTTGAACAGGACAACCTCTTCAACGTACGGCTCAGCTTTGTTCTGGCGGCAGCGATGTTCCTCTTGTTCTCCCTTCCACTCTTTTTGTTCCTGAGGGACTCAAGCAGCAAGCAGGCGACCACATCCTCGTACATTCGTTCAGGCTTTCAACGGGTAAAGAATACCATTGCGCATTTGCGAAGCTACAAGAATATCGCCCGGTTTCTTCTCGCATTCTTCATTTACAATGACGGCATTCTTACGGTGATCGCATTTGCATCCATCTTCGCTCAACAATCGCTGCAATTTTCATTGCAGGAAATTCTTATCCTCTTTGCAGTCGTCCAGGCATCGGCGATTATCGGCTCCTTGTTGTTCGGATATCTCACCGATGCCATCGGCCCGAAGAAGACAATCGTCATCACGCTGCTCTGCTGGATCGCCGTTGTCACCGGTGCGTACTTCGTTACGAGCAAGGAGTTATTTTTTTTCATCGGGGTTGTTGCGGGGGGAAGCATGGGCGGGTCACAATCGGCCAGCCGCACCCTGATGGCGTTGCTCACGCCTCCGGAACGGGAGGCAGAGTTCTTTGGTTTTTATGACGGGTTGTGTGGGAAGGCATCCGCAGTCATTGGTACGTTCTTGTTTGGGGCTCTTTCCTGGATGACCGGGAGCCAACGACTTGCGGTGGCAACCATTGGTCTCTTCTTCTTTGTCGGGCTTTGGCTGCTTTCTTATGTGGAGGATCCATTCGTGAAACAACGACTGACGCATAAGGGTGTAACTCCGGGAGATCCGACGGCTCATACTTCACTAGCAGGAGCGGAGTAGTTTGTCTGCATATTTCTTTTCCGATGTTCACCTGGGACTCGGTCCGAAGGATGAAGAGAGAAAAAAAGAAGATCGACTCCTCTCTTTTCTTCAATCCATTATGGCGGACACATCCCATTTGTTTATTGTGGGAGATCTCTTCGATTTTTGGTTCGAATACAAGACGGTGATCCCAAAGGGATTCCATCGAACCCTCGCAATGCTCGATGAATTTCGAGGCAGAAATATTGAAATACACTACCTCATTGGGAATCATGATTGTTGGATGGGTGATTTCTTTTCCACTGAAATGGGAATCCACATCCACCATGACCCCTTTGAAATCAAGATTCAGAGAAAACGCGTCTTTCTTCACCATGGTGATGGGCTGGCCCAAAACGATCTGGGATACCGGATTGTAAGACCGATCCTCCGCAATAGACTGAACGTGTGGATGTACCGCTGGCTTCACCCGGATATTGGCGTTCGAATCGCAAAAGGAACCTCCCGATCGAGCCGTGCGTATACCACAACAAAGCACTATGGGGAAGAGAGCGGAATGTTGAAGTTTGCCGAGGAGAAGATCCGTGAGGGATGCGATATCGTCGTTATGGGTCATCGACATCAACCGAACGTTCAAACCTTCAATGGGGGATCGTATGTCAATCTGGGGGATTGGATCACCCATAATACATTTGGCCACCTCAAGGATGGAGTAATGACGCTGAATACCTGGAAAGGGAAGCCTTAACTATGGCAAAACAAAAGAACGGAACGTACTCCCCGGAGGATATGGAGCGCTATTTCAATGATCCGGAATTCAGACGCACCCACTTGCGACCTAAGAAGGAATCCACGCGAAAAACAAGATTCCCTTATCTCCTTGTGCCGATCGGGTTGATTCTCGCTGGAGGCATTGGGTATACAATATTCCTTGTGTCGGGACTTCCTTCCCTGGAACGAATTGAAAATCCTAAGCCGGAGCTTGCAACGAAAGTATTCTCGTCAGACGGTGAAGTGCTGGATCAATACTTCATCAAGAATCGATCTCAAGTTTCGATCAACGAAATACCCCAGACGGTAGTAAACGCGTTGATCGCCACGGAAGACAAGGATTTTTATTCCCACTGGGGCGTGGATGGGATTCGCTTCATCAAGGCGATGATCAAGAACGTCATCTTTTTTCGCCGCGAAGGCGCAAGCACCATTACGCAGCAGTTATCAAGAAATCTTTACCTCGGTCATGAGAAGGGGTTTCTAGAGACGATCAATAGAAAACTCCGTGAATTCATGACCTCGGTTCAATTGGAGCGCAGCTTTACCAAGGCGGAGATTCTTGAGTTCTACTTCAATGTCGTGTACTTCGGAAGGGGTTCCTACGGTATTTCCGCAGCCGCACAGCAGTACTTCGGAAAAATTCCAGCGGAACTCACGCTCACCGAGGCTGCGACTCTGATTGCACTGCTCAAGGGACCCTCCATTTACGATCCGTGGAATCATCCTGACCGTGCCGTGGCGCGACGTAATATCGTTCTCGGTCAGATGGAAAAATATGGGTATATCACACCAGAGGTAGCCGCGGAAGCAACAGGGGAAGAAATCATCCTGAAAGGAGGCGATGATGCCACGGCGACCGGCATAGCCCCTCACTATGTTGAGTACATCCGACAACAACTTGAGGCCGATGCCGAGAAGTTTGGCTTCGATATCTATCGTGACGGACTTTCCGTGTACACAACCCTTGACAGTAGGATGCAGCGTTATGCAAATAGAGCTGTCGAGGAACATCTTGTGGAATATCAGCATATGTTTGACAGTCTGTGGTCGTGGAAAAAGGAACCCGAGGCTCTAAAAAGAGTAATAGACCTTTCCATTCAAACATCCCCCGAGTATCGTAAAGCGGGATCCGCGACAGCGCGCGACAGTGTCTATACCGCGTTGATGGCGGACCCGGTATGGATTGACACTGCGAAACATATTGCAAAGAATATTGAAGTCGGTTTTGTCGCACTCGATCCCAAGACGGGCGCCATTCTCGCAATGGTAGGAGGCTCAAACTTCCGGAACTTCAAATACGGACTTAACCACGTGACTCAAATTAAGCGTCAGGTTGGGTCTACATTCAAACCGTTTGTGTTCACTGTCGCGATTGACAACAATTATCCACCTACCTATGAATTACTTAACCAACCCGTGACGCTTATTATGGGGGACGGTAGCAGGTGGACGCCGGAGAACTCAGACAAGAGGTTTGGCGGGAAGAATACGCTGCGCGAAGGGTTAAGAAAATCAATCAACCTTATCGCCGTTCGTGCGATTATGGAAATCGCCCCGATCCAATCTGTCATTGATATGGCCCATCGCATGGGAATCTCTTCAAGACTTCCACCGTACGAGTCTCTTGCGCTTGGTGCCGGATCAGTGTCTCCGCTGGAGATGACATCCTCGTTCGGCGTTTTCGCGAACCATGGTGTTCACGTTGACCCTATTTCCGTCGTCCGGATTGAAGACAAGGATGGGAACATTATTGAGGAAAACACTTCTCTAAAGCGCGAAGTCATGTCGGAAGAGACGGCTTTCATCATGACCACAATGCTCAAAGATGTTGTTGATCATCCGGAGGGAACGGGTCTGCGGGTACGAAACTTCTTCCACTACCCTGCTGCGGGAAAGACGGGCTCCACAAATGAATTTGCGGACGCATGGTTTGTCGGCTTCACACCTCAGATTGTCGCGGGCGTCTGGGTTGGATTCGACAACATGAGCGTGCATTTTACAAACTGGGATGGACAAGGCGGGCGGGCTGCCGCGCCGATTTGGGGCCGATTCATGAAATACGTCTATGAGGATCCTGAAATCGCAATGCCGCTTGAATACTTCGAAAAACCAGAGCCTGTGTTTGAGGAGAGGATTTGTTCGGACACGAAGAAATTGGCAACCGAGTATTGCCCCGACACAATTGTAGAATATTTTACGCGGAAAACGCTTCCCCCGAAATGTACGAAACACACTTCATCGCGCTGGATGGAAGGAGAAGATAGCCTTGGGACAATTAGCTTCTAGACTTCAAGGGTCGAGGACCTCTTAGCGAGTGGTGAGCTCGTAATCAAAAATCTCGTCTGTCTCAACAGGACCAGTGTGCCGCGGGTTCTCTTTCCTCATCAGAACAAACGGAATCGCTACCATCGCCAGAAGTGCTGCGTAACGCCAGATTTTCATTGCTCCCCCAATTGCCTTAAGGTTTGGAAATCGTGAATGGAACTGCCGTAAGTATAACCCATTCAGAAAACTACATCAGTGATGCAACTCACCTTTATCTGGTAGAAAGCTTAATCTCTTTCTGCTAACTCGATAGCCCGACTAACTCTCGCGTGCAACCTTCAGCTAATCGTGAATGGCTGAACCCCTGTAATTGTCAATTCTTTCCAAAAACCGCATAGGTCACGAACATCTACCTTGCGCAAATCCCGGCTTGACAAGAGAATCAATAACTGACTATATTCTCTCATCGGCACGGCCTCAGGCTGAACGCGCGAGCGACCACCCGCTAACCCGCTTCTGTGCGCTCCTCCACGCCACCTGCGACTCTGGATTTGATCGCAAAGTCTCTCTTTTCAATCTATTCAAGAAGAAACCACGATCTAACCGTTGAACAAACTTCAGTTCTATCGGCGGTCGTGTAGTAGCTCACCTCGTCCCCAGGGATGGTTACAAATATCGGTCTTCAACAACGTGGCGATTCAAGTGGAAGGTCAATCATACAAATGATCGGCAAAACAATATCACACTACGAGATCCTGGCAAAGCTTGGTGAGGGGGGGATGGGTGTTGTGTATAAGGCCCATGATATCCGGCTGCGGCGAGATGTTGCCATCAAATTACTTCCATCGGAATTGTCGAACGACTCTGAACGACTCGCAAGGTTCTATGTTGAAGCGCGAGCTGCTTCTGCACTGAATCATCCCAACGTCGGCACCATTTTCGACATTGATAACGCAGAAGGCATTCACTTCATTGCAATGGAATATGTCCAAGGGGCAACGATCCGCCAGAAGATTAGCTCCAGATCCATATCGGTTGATTCCGCTCTGAATTTAGCGATGCAAATGGCTCGTGGATTGTTCGCTGCTCATCAAAAGGGAATAGTTCACCGTGATGTCAAGCCTGAAAATATCATGGTCACAGAAGAAGGATTAGTGAAAATTATGGACTTCGGTCTCGCAAAAGTCATTGGTGGAACAAACATGACTGTTGCAGGAACAACAATGGGGACGATCTCATACATGTCACCGGAACAAGTGAGAGGCGATGAGGTCGATCAGCGATCCGATATCTGGGCGCTTGGAGTGGTATTGTTTGAGATGATCACCCAGAAAACTCCGTTCCGGGGAGAGCACGTCGCTGCCATTTTTTATGAAATCGTTAATAGGGATGCCCCTCGCGCAGGTGATTTCGGAAAACCGATACCTCAATATGTTGAAACGATCCTAGCAAAAGCCCTCGCAAAGGATCCTGGCGATCGATATCAACACCTTGGACAGTTCATTTCCGACCTCGAGGCTGCGCACTTAAAGTCAACCCCAACCGCAACCATCGCGGTCGCAACAGAAGCATCCAAACGCACACTCGCAGCAATAATGTTCACGGACATGGTAGGATACAGCGCGCTAACACAGAAAAACGAAGAACTTGCCCTTGAGTTGCTTGCAGAACATCGCCGCCTCCTTCGACCTATTTTTGGACAGCACAGCGGAAAAGAAGTTGAAACCGCCGGAGATTCGTTCTTTGTGGAATTCGTGAGTGCGCTGGACGCGACCAAATGTGCTATCCAGATTCAGGAAACATTGTATCAGAGAAATTTCGCAGTGGCGCCTGAACGTCAGATTTTACTTAGAATTGGCCTGCACCTGGGCGACGTCGTTCACCAGGGAAAACATGTTCATGGGGATGGTGTCAATATCGCCGCGCGTATCGAGCCTTGTGCCGAACCGGGTGCGATTTGTATGTCAGAAGATGTCGCACGACAGATTGAAAATAAAATCCAGTTGAGACTGTTACGACTCAGGAGACGAGAATTGAAAAACATTCAACTCCCTGTCGCTATCTATAGAGTCGAAATGCAATGGGACAGAAAGAAGACGCGCCTTAAACCGCCGATTTCAATTGGAACGATATCGCACAGGAATATCATTCAAGCCTCAATAGCTTTTGGTATTGTCCTGGTTGCCCTCATAGCGTATTACCTTTTCACCCAATCTACTGTGGTTGGCAATTCGATCGCAGTTCTCCCATTCGAAGATCTAAGCGGCGGGCGGGAGAATGAGTATTTTAGTAATGGTGTCACCGAGGATGTTATCGCCCAATTATCAAACATTGCGGGCTTGACGGTGATCTCGCCGACGTCTGTAATGCAATTCAAAGCGCAGAACAAAACGGGACGAGAAGTGGCAAAAGAACTTGGTGTTGCCACATTGCTGAGAGGAAGTATCAGGAAAGATGGTGACCAGATTCGCATCGTGGTGAGACTCATCAACGCTTCGACGGACGTGAATCTCTGGTCGGAATCGTATACCGAACAGATGGGAGATTTCTTCTCAATCCAGAGTAAGATCGCAACACAAATTGCACATACGTTGGAGACGCGAATCTCACCTGCTGAAAAGGCGAGGATTGAAAAAAGATTCACCGATGATCTCGAAGCATACGATTTCTATTCCAAGGGTCGCTATTACTGGAATAAGAGAATGCCAGACAAACTTCAAAAGAGTATTGAATACTTCAAACAGGCGATTCAGAGGGATTCGAACTACGCGCTGGCATACGCTGGCTTGGCCGACGCATATACAATCATGGGCAATTTCAATTTGTTCCCACCGGGTCAAACATATCCACAGGCAAGGATTGCTGCGTTAAAGGCACTGGAGATTGATAGTAATCTCGCCGAGGCCCACGCTGCTCTCGGCTTCGCTCTAATGAATTATGATTGGGATTGGGTAGGAGCGGAGCGAGAGTTTAAACGAGGGATTGAGATAAACAGCAATTATGCAACGGTGCGGGGGTGGTTAGCTATTCTTCTTACGGTAACAGGCAGGTTCACGGAAGCAACCGCTGTCAGAAAGAAGGCGCTGGAGCTTGATCCACTTTCGTCGGTCATTAACACGGATGCTGGCCTTACGTTGTATTATTCAGGAAAGTACGATACTGCAATCGATCAATTCAAAAAAGTGTTGAAGAATGATCCAAACTTCGTTCTTGCGAATATTCCACTTGGGGGGGCCTACGCCCAGAAAGAGCAATACCATGAAGCAATCAAAGCGATCCAACAAGTTACCATCGGGGCCAGTCTGGCATCAATCCGTCATCCCATTCCAATTGCTGCCCTCGGGAACGCCTATGCACTCTCAGGAAGAAAAGATGATGCGCTCTTGATGCTCGAAACTCTTCAGGAGTTGCCCGACAGTCAATACGTTTCACCGTATTGGCTTGGAGTAGTTTTGGCGGGACTTGGGAAAACAGATGAAGCTCTCGCAATGCTGGAGAATGGCTTCGCCGAACATGATGGCTCGATGGTGCTCCTCAAAGTAGACCCAGTTTTCAAGAAGCTCCATTCCCATCCTCGCTTCAAAGCCCTGCTGAAGCGAATGAATCTGGAGTGATCAATCTCCATATAGTACATCGCCTCTATTAGAGAGACTCAATCTTTCTACGGCACTCCCAACGAAAAGGTTGTTGGTCGGACAGCCTGCCCCACCGACTTGCTAATCCACTGAGGCAAGAAAAAAACCTTGCGTTTGCCAGGTGGTTTCGAGTGCCCGGAAGCAGACTTGAAAATGGGTGTTGATCATCACCCGCGCAATGGGAGGCACGTTCCGCAATCTTAACGTCCACCAATCGCACAAGCGAGTAATTGTTGTTTTCACAAGGGTACCGATGAGGGTACCCTTTCTCTTGATTAGGCATTGGCTATTTTCCTTGGAAGTCGCAGCTTGTTGATTGCACTACGTTTGTTTGGATTGAACGCATGAACATAAATTTGAGTCGCTTCACCTGAACTGTGCCCAATTGGTTCTTGCCTTAGTTCTGAAATCTGACTATCCTTAAGAGTTTTTTTGTCGTTCGCGGGGCTTATCGTAATTCCAGTACGGAACAAACCATAAGTTCCTGTGTGAGTTGTGGAATCTCTCTATCGTGTGCTGTTCCTGTCCCCGAAATAAACCTGCAACATTATCTTGAAGATGGGATCGCTCCAAACCCTGTCACCATGGGTGTTCAGCATTCCGAGAAAATGGCCATACAACAATGTATTGACTTTTCTATTTCCACCACCTACCTTTCCACATCTTCGCACCTCCTTCTTTCTCCTCACTGGAGGTGTTCAGGAACGCTCCGGGCTGGGGACCTCATGCAGTTCTCTACAAACTTCACCAGGACTTTTCCCAACGTAGCGACTTGGCTTGCACCGATAATCCTGACGAATGGACTATTTGCTCATTGCCAGAGGAAGTCATCATGTCTAACTACTTTGCAATTTTCCTATATGCGACACTTTGTTTTGCATGTCCAAACCAGGCAGCTGGAACGGATGACAAGACACCCACAGAGTACGAGTTGCTCTATCAACATTTAGTGAACCTCCAAACCGATGAAACAAGGTCTGCCGATGTCTCCAATCTCACTCTCGTCCGAGAGACAGGTGTATTTCAACTCAAACGCGGACAACTCTACGCCACCAAGCCAATCGACGGACGAATCGTTGCATTAGTCTTCATCGGCGATGGAGTTTTTTCAATGAAGCCTCCAACACGGATTGAGCAACAACAGTTGTATCGGTTTTATGAAAAGGACTCGATTGAAGAACAATTTGAATCATTGGTTCTCTTCTTTGCCGACACTACATGGGAAGAGTTTAAGAATAAACTCCCTTTTCATCCTGGTGATGTGGCGAACGCAAATGATGAACTCGAATACAGCTTAAAGTTCCTGGATAACGATGACACCAAGAACTTCCATCCAGACCTAATGTACTCCCTTCTACACAACGAAATTAACGCCCTCTTCTATGCTCACATTGGTGATGAACCCCTCTTCTTTCAGGTAAACCCCTTTGATGAAGAAGAAGTGAGCTTTTTAGAGCGAGGTCCAGGAATGCGAAAGCACTACCGGGAAGTCGTCTCACAATTTCATACCCAAAGGGAGTATTCCTTAGGAGCAACGGGTAATGGCGAAACAAAGGATCTCATTCGGATAAGTGGCTTCCAAATTGACGCTACCATCACGGACAATCTGGGCTTCTATGCAACAACTGCAATGAAATTTAGGCCGACGGTCGATAACCTGAATTGGTTTCCGCTTTATCTCTACT
>DASWHW010000131.1:0-23124 GCA_036397975.1 Bacteroidota bacterium | reverse complement strand
GGGAGAAGCATTCCGCCGAATGGTCCCTGGTTTCCCATGTCTTCGTACATCTTCGCGTTGAAGCGTTTGAACGGAGAGATCTTTGATTTCCCCATCCTGCCCAGCGGACGGAATGTCTTCTCATAGTACGAGGCGTAGTCGAATTCGACATAAGGCGTATCCGGGTAGGTCGCGAACGCTTTGTACAGGTTCAGTCCGTTTGGATTGTCGCCGAGCGCGCCAGCCATAAAAGTACCATTGCCGTTGTGCCAGCGGTACGTAATCGCTTCGCCGGGTTTCCCTGAGCGGAGAATGTCTTTGTAGATCCAAATTCCTTCTTCTTCATTGAACACCGGTTCGGTCCAGTCACGCAGCACAACATTGTCATCCGTGAGATGAGTGATGTGGCACGTCTCGCATGCAAGCTTATCGATGTGTGCGTTCAGGAATGCCCGTTGGGTTTTATCCTGGACATGCGGGGTATTGGTGTGGCATTTTTCGCAGCTTACTTCAACGCCCGGCAGGTCGTTGCTGACGAGGTCAGTCCCGCGAGTACCGCGTGCAATCAAGTGGCCATGAGATTCGTGGCAGTCGAGGCACTGGAGTCCGGCTTGATAATGGATGTCTGCGCCGCGAGTGGGGTTGCCACGCTTGGCCCCGGGATGAAGCAGTCGGGGGTTCTTGTAGCCGCGGTTCTGCGCTGCGACGTTTCCGGCATACATGTCGCCGCCATGATTGTGCTCATGGCAACGGAGGCAGTTGTCGGACGTCGGCCTGACTACGGCAATAGCCGCCTTCATGCTGCGGTCTTGATTCCATCGGTACTTGCCGTTGTCATCTTGCACGACGTATTTTTCATTCATGTCATACGCGGTCGAATGGCAGATGAGGCAGTCTACAGATTCGAATTCTTCGATGGTCGGCGAGTAGCCGGGAAACATTGTCCCTGTCATCGGGCCGTATTGCCCGCCGGGATGGCATTGCCCGCAACCGTCACTGTAGGTTTTTCCATCCTTTGCCGTTACGACTGTGGCCCAGCCGGTCCAGGTGAATGAGCCGGGAATGCCGCATGCACGGTCGATCTTCCCCATCGGAATTCCTTCCACCTTCTCGCCGTTGAAACCGTAGGTGTTGAATCCCTCGAACTTGTTCAGACCGAAATGAACGCTTCGCTCGATATTGTCGCGGGTCTTCTCGGTTGTGTAACCGCCGCGACCGTCCTTGACTCGCATGGTTTGATGACACCGCAAGCACGTTTGCGCACCGCGGTATTCCCTGATGCCTGCCTTGCGAAAGCGGTCGATGTGAACAAGCCCGGCCCTTTTACTGAAGGATGAAACATTTCCTGCCAACTGCTTCGCTACCAGATCGTACACGGCAGAGTTCCTCGCGGAGGTGTCGATTGAAGTGTACGTGGTGTGTTCTTTTTGAAGATCGCTTGCGATCCTTTCGAATTCCTGGTCGCTGACTTTCTCTACCGCAAAGTCGATCTTCTCGGGCCGGTGTTGATAGGGGATTACCCAATTGATAATGTTAGAGTAATTCCACCAAACCAGTGTCGCGAGTATTGCCAGCAGAACACCCGCTCGAATCATCCATCGTTGTTTCTTTGTCGTTGCCATTTTTTGGATCTCCATCTTAAGGGCTCGAACGGCCCGAATTGTTCTTCGTTATGTTCCAGTCATTCTATCGTCGTCAACCGCATCAGTCATGCACTACTTCGCCCGTTAGCTTCTCAAACTCCACGGGATGTTCCTTCTTGATCTCTTCTTCAGAAATTTTCCCCGTCCACCACACCCAGTTCATCGGGAATTTATCCGGATTGTAGTGCACGTTATAGAAATGCCACACCACAATTGCGGAGATTGCAAGAATTGCTTCATCGCTGTGCGCAATAAAGGCAATACCAAGGGCAAGATCGGGAAGCATGTTGCCGAAGTAGACCGGGAACCAGAGCACCAGTCCCGAGAACATCATCACCGGCAATCCCCAGAAGACCGCGAAGTAGTCGAACTTCTCCCTGAAGTTAAAGCGATCGTATTTCGGGAGCTTCTCACTCAATCCAAAGTAGTACTTTGAGGTGTCCCACCAGTCGCGCGCGTCCTTCCCATTGGGAATCATTGGCCACGCTTCTCGCACATTGAATTTATGTTTGAAGAGAAGAACGGCGAGGTATCCTGCGTGCACCAGCCCGTCGAGGATCATCAACACTGCCGCAATGCGGTGGAGGGTACGCGCAACCGGCAGAGCGCCGATTGCACTGTAGATGTACCCCAGCCATTCGACCTCCGGGAAGCGCATCGGCAAACCGGTGACCGTCAGGACGAGGAAACTGACAAGCAACACGATATGCTGCACGCGCTGGAAAAGATTGAACCGCACGAACTCTCTTTCTTCGATTCTCTCCACCGTCGACATCTGCGCCTCTAGTTGAACATCCATGTGAGAGAAAGATGAAAGATATTTTCCTTCAGTTCGCTCGTACTGCCGTTGAACTCATGCGCTACCATGTTGTTGTTTGCGGCGACCTGTTGATTGTTCAATGCAAGCTCAAACGCGGCATGCACAGTGAACGGCTCGAAAATCTGGTAGCTGCCACCCAGCATCAGGTGATCCTCGACGATTGCAGGGAAGACTGGAAACACTGTTGTCTCCGGGACGGGATTGCTGCCATACGCATATCCAGCTCTCAGTGTAAACGTCGGGGTCACGTCGTACTCGCCTCCAACGCGGAACGCGAATTCATCCTTCCACCTCATCGGGAAGTCGATGCTGAGGTCACCGGTACTGCCGAGCATCCGGTTGATATTGGGATTGTCCCCGTTGCTCAGTGACAGCGTCATGTCGTCGAATGCATTTTTCCAATTCACCCACTCCAGATCCAGAGCGAAGCGTAGATCGCTTGCTGCCTTGATGGATGCGCCAAGCCCGATGGACTGCGGGAACTTAAGTTTTGCTTCGAGGTTGTACTCTGCAACGACGCCTTGTGCCAGGTCGATTCCCAACTGGCTGAATTGCTGCATCACCGCTCCCTGTGCCTCCTGCTGCGTCGCTCCGGGATTCTGCGCGAGATAACCCTGGACAGCCAAACCGAACGCGTTGTTCAGTTGTGCCGTCATGTCCATTGTTGCACTACCGCTCTTATAGGTGAATGACGTCGGCGATGTATAGCTGGCGCCGAACGAAACCCTTTCACTAAGCTGATAGGCAACTCCGATTTTTCCTCCGAACCCGACCGCCTGCAAGCCGTTCATCTCGGCCGCCGCCGTTACTTCCATATAGCCAAATCCTCCTTGCGCAGGTGGTGCAGCAAACAAGTCGCCAAACGTCATCCCCGTACCGGGATTAATGACGCCCTTCATAATCGAGGGATCCAGACTGTATGGCATTTGGAATTCGAGTGTACTGTACATGAGGTGTGCGGACACACCAATAGACAGTTCGGGCATAAGCCTGTAGGCCACGCTCGGGCCTCCCTGCAAAACTGCAAGCTTCGAGTGATACTCCTGCGGAATAAACGAACCGGTTTGATCCCTGAACAAATCGTGGTCGAGGGAGAAGTCGGCGCCCATGCCTCCCTGCGTAAACACGCCAATGCCCCAGGACCAGTCTGAGTCTCTTAATGGGTTCACATACCCAAGAGCTGCGATAGGAAAGTAATTCGTCTCGCCATCCCTGTCGTTGAGCGTATTTGTGAAGTGAACGCCGGGTACCATCAAAGAGAAATTTCCGTCAAGGACAGGAGCGGTAAGAAAAGTGATGCCTGCCGGATTGGTCATCATCAGTGCAGGACTATCGAAGATGCCGAAGCCCGTTCCGCCCCGCCCAACAGTTTTTGCGTTGAACCCGACCATTCGAGTACCATGGGTTGCGAGCGAAGCGGAGGTAAAGATCGCAAGCGCTATCAGAACAAATGTTGATTTGAGTTTCATTGTCGCTCCTTTGTAGCTGTTGAAAAATGAATCCGTTTAGTCGATAAGGATTCGCTTAGAAAATCGTGCTGCCTGCCTGGATACTTCTCCGACATGGCGAAGTCCTGCAAGCGCCTTCTGTAGCGATTTGCCGAAGATAACGAGC
Organism: Bacteroidota bacterium; assembly: GCA_036397975.1. GTDB lineage: Bacteria > Bacteroidota > Ignavibacteria > UBA10030 > UBA6906 > SZUA-287. The sequence continues at coordinate 19,068 of DASWHW010000131.1, read as the reverse complement.
CACCCGAATTTTCGCTGTATATCCAGCAAGATTCCGACAACGAGCATTGCCAATGTTCCTGCTGTCAAGATGGCGAAGAATTTCTCAAGTCCCCAGAGTATCGGTTCGCGCTCGATTCGCAACGCCAGATGGTTAGCGCCTGACATGGAAAAATTCATCGATGCACCAGGATGGCACTTCTGTTGACCGCAGGTATTCGAGATATTGGCAGTCGAGATGGAAGAGGAAATGCTGTCCTTCGGCAGGATATGGTGTACCGTATGGCAATCCTGACAGACCGCCGTGTTGGTTTCGCCGAATCGTATCGCCTTGTAATGGAAACTCCGTTTGTACGAACTCACCGCGTTCGGGTCGACATGATTCTTTTCCATCAGTGCCTGGTTTTCATGACAAGAAACGCAGAGCGCCATTTTCTCACTAATGGTAACAGTCTGTTTTGCTTTTTGAATTCCGTGCGGATTGCCGGAGCCGTGACAGGTTATGCAGGTCGGGCTCTCCTGGTTTTCACCGGTCAGGCCTTTCTTGTGCACACTCGATTGAAACTCACTAAAGACGATCTGATGGGAATAGGTTTTGCCCGAGGTGTCGGTTGCGTGGCAATCAACACCACAACTAACGCGTGCACGCTCCTCCACAAAAGGATGCGGGTATTCGGTGATGTCGGTGTGGCATTGCTGACAAGCAATTGCCCCGTGTACGGACTTCTGGAACGTCTCAGCAATCACGCTGAAATCGTGAAGATGTTCACCATAACTCAACGTGTGCCGGAAAGCGAAGTTCTCCATGTTGTGGCACTTCAAGCATCGTTGTGTGTCGTCTTCTTTGAAGATTAGCCTCTCTGTTGGCCGCTCTGTATCCGCAGCAGTGGAGTGGGCTTGCAGCAGCATTGCCATGAGGACTACCGCGGTCAAGACTCTTAATGCGCTTTTCGGTCGCAATGATTTTTCCATTCAGAATACTTCACTCGTTGTCGTGAACATAGAATCTGACAGCTACAAGTACAGGTTTTGTGCCAGCACCTTATCGACCAAATTGACAGATTTATTTTCAATTTGGAGGGGAAAATATCTCAGAATTAGGAAAGGCGAGCGTGGATTTTCAGACTTGCAAAGACGGAAGGAACTGCGAGAGGGATTATTCGGAGGAAGAGGTCTTGATTGCTTGGGTGCGGGAAAGAGGAACGTTGTTGGAACAAACAAGGACGACGATAGAGGGATTGCAGTGTATGGCTTGTTTTGGTGTCGGATTGGAGTGAAGGACCACGTCGTCACCTACACAACTTCGCCGGGCCTTTGAGGTAACTCTCTTGCATTGCCGATGAGCAAGTCTATATGGAGATACCAGGACAACGATACCTGAGCGATGAGTTAAGCCGGTCTATTCGCGATGAAGCCAAGATGGCCTTTGTCGCCGGCCCGCGTCAGGTAGGCAAAACAACGCTTGCCCGCCGACTGTTGATGGACACGGGGACAGACGAGCTCTATTTCAACTGGGACATCGAAGCGCACCGCAAGCTTCTCATACGGCATCCCGGGGACTTCCGGCAACGGGGTGAGACATCGAAAGCGAAGGACTCTCCGCGCATCGTGCTCGATGAGATTCACAGGTTTCCCCGGTGGAAACGTTTGACCCAACCGAAATTGAAAATCCCGGAAGTCGTTTTGAGAACCTGGTGGCCCTCCACCTGCGTAAGCTCGTCGACGCCTGGACGGATTGGGGATTTGGGGAGTTCGATCTTCACTACGTCCGTGACCGGGAGAAACGCGAGGTGGATTTCCTGATCACTGATGGAAGAAAACCGTACGCACTGGTGGAAGCGAAACTCACCGCTCGAGATGTGGATTCAAATCTTCTCTATTTTGCTGAACGGTTGAAGCCACGTTATTCTGTTCAGGTGGTGAGGAACCCGGAAGGGTTCAAGAGCACGATGACCACATCGGGCGTGATCCTCTCTCCCGCCAGCGAATTCCTGGCATTAATTTAGGAAGAAACAGCTCCTGAGCATTCCAAAATACGGAAGACGCCGAGCACATGTACAGAGTTCAACAACCTCTGTTCATCCATAACGTTCCACGGCTTCATGTAAGAGAAGCACCTTTTCCCGTTCCACTTTTGGTGCAATAGAACAAGCGGTGCTGAAGATGAATCCTCCGTTTTGCTTGCCGATTTGGATTCTTCGATGCGCATCAGCCGTAATCTCTGCGTTGGTTCCGAAGAGAAGGAGATTCACTGAATCGAGGTTGCCTTTGATAAACGCCTTTCCTCTCATTGTCTTGACTGCGTCGGCCAATTCGACATTCCCGAGCGGCGGAGGGTCGAGGCACTCGAGTCCGCTTGTGCCCGAAGCAAGCATAAGGCTGAGCCTGTCCCCGATTTCGCCGCAGGTGTGAAGATAAATGTGAACGCCTTTCTCTCTCACCGCTTGAATGATTTCTCGCTCGAACGGGAGGACAAATTCCGAATAGAACGCTGGTGAAATGAAGCCCGCTCCTGCGAATGGCGACGAAAGTTTGATGGCGTCGATTCGGGTGTCGCACATTGCCCTCGCCAGCGGTTTCAGCAATGTGGTAAAGTGAAGAAGCACTTGCTTCGATCGTTCCGGATGTTCTATCAAAGCCATCAGGGCTTCCTGGTAGCCAAAGAAATCAAGAAAGTAATCGAATGGCGAGGTGATTTCTCCGTGCACGGAAAACTCCGCGCCTGCTTCCGAGACGATCCTCTTGAATATATCGAATGTATGACTTGGGTCGATCCTGAAATGGAGTCCCTGCGAGACCGGGATGTAGTCAAGGGTCTGCGGCAGGTCGGAATGGTGAAAGACTTCGACACGTGGCCTCTGTTGATCGGAAAGAATTATCTGTCGTGGGAGATCATCGAAATAACAAATGGTCTTGTCCCCATTCTTCCAGAGAACTTCTTCCGCCTCATTTGTTATGGAGCGGGATTGGACATCGTCGCGCCAGCGGGGATTGTGCCCATGGAGACTGATGAGGATGCCGTCAAAATCATACAACGCGCGTAGTGTTATGAGTCCATGTGCGAACACTTCATGATCGAACCAGAACTCCGCCGGCGAAACATCGAGCTGCTGCAGCATGTGCCCAATGCTGCACTGGCACATAATCGGAACCCTATCAGGAGTTCCAAGGTTCATCGCTGTGCTGACTCTCAGCTTTGAATTCACCGGCGTGTCATTTGTTTGTGATTGCCCCGGCTTTTCAATCCGTCCTAATGTTTGTGAAAACTGGCGCCGATGAACTTCAACGCATCCACCAGTCCACTACGCCAATAGGGCCAGGAGTGCTTGCCGTCTCGCACGCGGTATTCATGAGGGATCTTCTTTTTGGTGAGCGCAACATGCAGCATGGCGTTGCCGATGGTGAGATAATCATCATCACCGCAGTCGAGATACATGCGAACACTCTTCATTTTCTCAGCATCGCCTAATTCCACAATGCGAATGGGGTTATACGACAACAGGTGTTCGGTGAGTCGTGCCTGGCCTGACCCCGGTCCATAGATTAATGTTGGCCATCGGCTCCAGGCGTGCTCGTCCATAGCGGCAAACTCTTCCGAGGTATTCACAGCGGCACTGAGGGCTGCACATGCAACAAATTGGTCCGGATGGCGCATTGCATATACCAGAGTGCCGAAGCCTCCCATCGACAAACCCGCAACACCTCGGTAGCTCCTCTCCTGGCGAATGCGATAGTGCGATTCAATGTACTGTATGAACTCCTGGAAGAAGAAATCTTCATAACGAACGGAGCCGTTGTAGGAATTGATATACCAGCTATCGCCGCCATCGGGCATGACAATAACCATGGGTGGAATCTCCCGATTCGCTATGGCTTCGTCCGCAATGAGATTCGCCTCGCCAAACTGAATCCAACCCATATCGTTGTCTGTGTAGCCATGCAGTAGATAGACGACCGGGTAGAATCGGCTCGATGACTCATAATCAAACGGCAGGTAGATCGTGTATCGCACTTTCTTCCCCAGGATCTTGCTGTCGAGGGTGAGACCCTCTTTCACGGTACCATGCGCAACCTGAGTATACATTGTTGAGGTCAATGAAAGCAGAAGCAGTACCGTCGCAAACATCTTCATTTCAATCCTCCAGTTGTTTTGATTTCGGTATCGCGCATTTGCGGCACAGCTATGTTCGTCGCCAACGTTCAGTCATTACCGCAAGCAGAATGACAACACCGACGATCACTTGTTGCACATAAGAACCGACATTGAGCAGATTCAATCCATTGCGCAACACCGCAATCAGCATGGCGCCGATAAACGTTCCGATGATGGAGCCGCGACCTCCAAACAAACTCGTTCCACCAGCCACCACGGCCGCAATCACGTCCAATTCATAGCCAACTCCAGTGTTCGGCTGACCGGAGTTCATGCGCGAGGCAAGGAGTATTCCGCTGAGCGCGGAAAGCAATCCGCATACCATGTAGACTTGAACCAAAACTTTATCTGTACGGATTCCTGCCAACCGTGCCGCTTCCTTGTTTCCGCCCACGGCGTAGACGTGGCGGCCAAATCTCGTTTTTGTCAGCACAATGTGTGAAACGATGAAAACAACAATCATAATGGTGCTCGGAATCGGAATCCCCAACATGCGTCCGCTGCCAAGAACAGCGAACGCGTCCGGGAGTTCCCAAATAGGGCGACCTTCCGTGTACACGAACGCAACTCCCCGCCAAACGGTCATAAGGGAAAGCGTTACAATGAATGGTGTTATGTTGAAACGAGTTATCAGCGCTCCGGCAAGTCCGCCAGACAAGGCACCGACGAACAGTCCCACAAGAAGGGCAAGTGGAAACGAAACCTGGATCGGAAAAGGCAGCTTCATTGCATCAGTTGTAAGAATCCCTGCGAGTGCGAGAAGGGAACCTACCGAGAGATCAATCCCTCCGGTAAGAATCACGAAAGTCATTCCTGCCGCGATGATGGCGGTGATAGAAACCTGGAGGGAAACATTGAGGAGGTTCTCGGTTGTGAGGAAATGTGGCGAGAGGATTGAGAACACGATCAACTCGACGATGAGGGCAATGCCGATGCCGACCTCGCTCGTTAGCTGCCAACGTCGAGATGGGTGTGCCTTGTTGATTGAAACGGGAGATTCCATCAATTCGTCATCGTGGCAAGAGTCATTATTCTTTCCTGAGTTGCCTCGTCCCGGGTCAATGTTCCGGTAATGCTTCCTTCACACATCACGACGATCCGATCGCACATGCCGAGGAGTTCCGGCAAGTCGGATGAGATCATCATGACGCCAATTCCATCTTGTGCGAGTCGGTTGATGTTCGAGTATATTTCATACTTAGCGCCGACATCAACACCTGCAGTCGGTTCGTCAAACATGATGACTTTTGCCCGGGTACTGAGCCAGCGTGCAAGCACGACCTTCTGCCGGTTGCCGCCACTTAGTTTTTCCACTTCCATTGAAGTGTCGGGTGGGCGAATGTTCAGCTCCGTCATGTACCGGGCCGCCAGTACTTCTTCTTTCATTCCGCTGATGAATGGACCACGAATTACCTGAGAAAGATTCGCGAGTGAGATATTTTCAGCCACGTTCATTTGCAGGATCAGGCCAAGTTGATTGCGATCCTCCGTCAAAAGCCCAATACCGGCACGAATCGCTTCTGCCGGAGATCGGGGAGCGATCTCTTTTTCCTCCAAAAAGAGATTACCGGATAGTTTCTTGTCCGCTCCGAAGATGACCCTTGCCAATTCAGTTCGCCCCGCGCCGACTAACCCGGCGATGCCGAGAATCTCACCTCTATATAATGTAAGGTTGATATCATGGATCCGTCCCGTCGAGAGATGCTCTACGCGAAGAACCTCTTCGGCTCTTGTCAATTCAACTTTTGGATATTCATCCTCCAATGCACGACCAACCATGGCTTGAATCAAACCTCTCTTGTCCACTGCGGCAACATCAACCGTCCGTACAACTTTTCCATCGCGCAACACAGTCACTCTATCGCCAAGCTCAAATACCTCTTCGAGTCGATGCGAAATATAGATGACGCCGACACCCTGTGCCCTCAAGCCCTTGATGACACGAAAGAGATTGACAGTTTCGTGCTCTGACAATGATGCGGTGGGCTCGTCCATTGCAAGGATTTTGATGTCTCTGGACAATGCTTTCGCGACCTCAACAATTTGTCGTTGCGCAACGCTCAGCGATGCGATGGTCATGTCCGTACCGATTTCTTCACCGAGTCGCGCCAGAATTGAGCGTGCATCGTCGTGCATTTTCCTTTTGTCAATGAAAGGAGAATGCTGTTTGGTAGGTTCTTGTCCGAGGAAAATATTCTCAGCGACGGAGAGTTCGGGAACAAGTTTATAGTCCTGATACATGATGCCGACCCCTGCCGATTGCGCATCAGCGGGGGAGTGGAGCGCGATGGCTTTCCCGTTCACAGCAACGGAGCCTCCGTCTTTTGCAAGCGCGCCCGAAAGGATCTTCATTAACGTCGATTTGCCGGCACCATTTTCGCCAACGAGGCAATGGATCTCGCCGGAGCGAAGCTCAAACGTCACGTCGGAGAGGGCGCGAACACCGGGATAGTGCTTCACAATGCCACGCATTTCGAGCAATGGAGACATGCTATTGTTCCGCCAATTTCTTCAGCCCGTCCCGGTCGATGATTCCAACTTCCACCGGGATTACTCTGGGAACACTGATACCATTGAAATGTTTCTGGATGGACTCGACGGTTGTGGTGCCGATCTTCTTCGGGTATTGAATCACATCGGCCTTCAGAGCCGATTCTTTCATGATCGCATCACGCGCGGGGGGCGTTGCATCGTAGCCTATGATTGCAATGTTATTTCGGTTGAATTGCTGAACAGCATCGAGAGCTCCAAGCGCAGAGTCGTCGTTAATGCCAAAAATGCCGTCAAGCAGCGGTTGCGCTTGCAGCACATCGGCTGTTGCTTGCAATGCTTTGTCGCGCACACTCTGGCCATTGACATCAGCGACAATCTTGATGTTGGGATATTTTGCGATACCCTCCCGGAACCCCTGCACACGGTCCAACACCGAGGAGACTGCCGGCTGATTAATGATGGCAATATTTCCCTTGCCGCCCAGCAGTTTGCCCATGTACTCTCCCGCCAGCCTGCCACCGGCGACATTATCAGACGCGATGTGGCTTACAACTTCCCCCTCCTGTGCCCCGATATCGGCGGTGAACACAGGAATCATCGCCTCGTTGGCTTTCTTGATTCCCGGTCCAACCCCCTTTGAATCAACGGGACAAATTATGATTGCGTCAACTTTCTGTGTTACGAAGTCTTCGATTTGTGAGAGTTGCTTTCCGAGATCGAAGTCGGCAGAAGTAATGACGAGCTCGAACTTGTATTTTGCAGCCCCTTCCTTTAGCCCATCTTCAAGATCCTTATAGAAGATATGATTTCTTGTCAGAAGGGAGACGCCGATTGTCTTCGTGGTCGAATTTTGTTCTTTGGGCTGGCAAGACCCAAGAAGAAGTGAGAGAGCACAGAGTGAAATTGAAAGGAGGGAGCGCATGTGATCCTCGAAGGTTTAGAATGTTGTGGAATAAGTTCGCAAGATGGCCCTAGGGAATCAAGACATTCTTTTCGTTGAGATCGATCGTCAGAGATTCACGCTACCATGTTCTTTGGATCGGATGAGCTTCGGTATTGAAAACTACCCTGTTGAAGTCCAACGTCTCCGGCGGGGCGAACAAGAGGTAGAGGTATTTCAATGTTTCCGCCATGAAGTAGCTTTCCATTCGATCTGATTGTTCTTTTGTGATGACACTCTTGAGCTCGGCAAATGCTTCATCCGTACGACAGTACTTTTTCAAACTCTCGAAATATGTTTTTCCCATCCTCAGGAAGCGATCATCGCCGGTTGCTCGGTACAAATAGTAGGCGGACTCGATGATTTCGGGATTGAGATAGTAGGGAGGCGAGACTGCTTTCATGGTGGCATAATCAAACACCTCCGGCTCGATGCCGTGGGCGTTCCACATTTTGTGGCACGATTCCTCTAGCTCTGCGGCACCCTTTAAATCGCCGGCCAGCACAAGCACGGCGGGGAAAAAGGCGTCGAGAGCGCCAAATGTTGTCGCTGTGCGTTTGCCTGTGTTCATGTCGGCACGTCCGTACCAGCGACCAGTCGGAGTATCATCCGCGAGGTACCGGTCAATTGCCAAGAGACTTGTTTCCCACATAATTCCGCAATCATCGTCTTCGAACAGGATCCTGCACTTCAACAAATATTCATAGTAGGAGTCAATCGCTCCGCTGATGTGACTCTCCGTTTTTATCCATTTGGCCGTCGTGATGTCGATTCTCTCACCAACAAGATCGATCTCGGAGCGAGCAGCGTATAGTTGCAGCAGGGCATACTTTGCAATGTTGTAGTATTTTGCATCGCCTGTCAAGTTTGAAAGCGTTCCGAATTCAAGCAGCAACGTTCCGATCTCCGCGGGATTGCTGAGACTGTCGCGCACGGCGCCAGTTTTGAGATTCACATAAACATACGGCATGCCTGTGGGTGATTCGAATGCAGGGAGAAGCCGGTCTCCGAGATCTTTTGCGAGGGCCAGGAGTCTTTTGTCGTTTGTTAATTGAAAGGATGAAAGTAGTCCACCCAGCAAACGAATAGTGAACTCAAAATTCTTCACATACACATCCTGCTCGAACGATAAATGCTTCACGATGTGCTCGCGCGTGCTATCAGCCTCTTCCTCAAATCCCATCAAGATCATGGTGTCCAGTGCATCCACTGCTGTCATGAAGAACGAAGTGGAATACCAATCGTAGTACGATTTACTCAGGGGTTTCAATCCATCGTGACCCCATGCGTATTTCTTGTACGCGTTCCATGAGCGCATGAACTCATTCCGGACTTCTTCGGCGATTATCGCAGAGTTGATCGAAGAAGTATCCTGATCGTGCGTGCCGGCTGTTGCGTGCAGGAAATTAATGAGGAATAAAACTACGATGGAGATTCTATACATGTCGTGCTCTGATTAATTCAAAAATGTAAGATGAAGGATATCGGCGGCGCTACGCAAGGCTGCACCATAATCACCATAACTGAGAACCTGATGGTTGCCGAGAGAAGTGGCCATATACCGTTCGATCGATGGTAGCTTAATTGCAAGTTGTGTGGGCTTGAAACCAAATGCAACGTAAACATTTTCAGGGAAAGTTGTGAATTGAAGTGAGATAGTCATCTCAGGAGCAGTTAGAACATTGCCAGGTAATCGACGATCAGATCATGATCGGAATAGACATGGTGAAACGTTCGATTGCATTTCACTGCCTCATTTTGTAGGATGCTCTCAGATTTTCCATTTCACGAGTCCTCCACAACATTTCGCACAAGCCACAATAATGGAAGTTGACGAGTTGATCCGTGTGTATCGTGACGGACTACTGCAAGATACCCTGCCTTTCTGGATTCCGCGTTCGATTGACCATGAATCCGGGGGAATATTCACAGCCCTCGACCGCGATGGCACCATCCTGAGCACTGACAAACCCGTCTGGATCCAGGGACGGTTTGCGTGGATGCTGGCAACTATGTATTCGATGGTAGAACAGAAACAGGAATGGCTGGATTTGTCCCGGCACGGGGTAGACTTCTTGCAAAGAAACTGCTTTGATGCGAATGGACGAATGTTCTTTTCTGTTACTCGGGAGGGGAAGCCTCTTCGGAAGCGACGATATCTTTTTTCCGAAATATTCACAGTAATGGCCTTCGCCGCGTACGGGTGTTCTTCAGGTGATGAATCGTTCACCCAGAAAGCCCTGGACCTTTTCAAACTCATTCTGCATTACCACTCAACGCCGGGACTAATTTCTCCCAAAACCATAGCTGAGACCCGTCCGATGAAAGGGCTGGCCATGCCGTTGTCACTCATTCTCGCGGCCCAGGAATTGCGGAAGGCAACAAACAATCCAATTTGTACAACTGTGATCGACGAGTCCATCTCGGAAATTGAAAGAGATTTTGTGAAGCCTGAGTTTGAGTGTGTGCTCGAAAACGTGGGTCCGAAGGGCGAATTCTATGATACACTTGATGGTAGGTTGGTTTGCCCGGGACATTCAATCGAAGCTGGTTGGTTTATTCTTGAAGAGGCGCGCCACCGGAATAACGAGCCGCGACTTATCAAACTGGGCACGACAATCATCGATTGGTCTTATAAGATCGGGTGGGATAAGGAATTTGGAGGAATCCTTTACTTCAAAGACGCGAAGGGACTTCCTCCCACAGAGTACTGGCATGATATGAAATTCTGGTGGCCGCACAATGAAGCGATTATTGCGACGCTTCTCGCCTACAAAATAACAAAGGAACCAGGATTTCTCGAACTGCATGCCCGGGTACACGATTGGGCGTACGCACATTTTCCGGATGACATTCATGGAGAATGGTTTGGGTATCTACACCGTGATGGCTCGCTTTCCACACCGGTTAAAGGAACGATGTGGAAAGGCCCGTTTCATCTGCCCAGGATGCAACTATATTGCTGGAAGTTGCTTGAAAACGGTCCGATAGTTTGAATACGGCAAAGACGTATCTATCTAATAGAAGATGAGCAAAATGGTAGACGATCTTCCATCAGCAAAAGATATTGCCTTCTTTCAACAGAATGGATATTGGCTCAGTCCGAAGCTTTTTAATGACACGGAGTTGGAGGTGTTCAGAAACCATCACGCCTCGGTTGTTGCCGGGCACTACGAGACGAAACGCCCGCCGCTTAATCGCGAGCCCGAAGCGGGTGATGTATCCCGACTTGTACAAATTAATAATGCATATTGGACAGACGCGACGATTGCGCGACTCGTGCTTCACCCCAGTATCGGAAAGATCGCTGCCCGGCTGTCTGGCGTAAAAGGAATACGCCTTTGGCACGATCAATTGCTCTACAAGCCGCCGCAAAGCGGCAAGGCAGGAAACATCGGCTGGCACCAGGACCGCGGCTATTGGCTGTGGCTCGACAATGAAAACGCAATCACCGCATGGGTTGCCCTGAATGACGTAGACGAAGAAAACGGCTGCATGGAAGTTGTACCCGGTAGTCACCGTTGGGGATTGTTAGGTGAAGATCATTTCTACCGGCAGGACATTGAGCAACAAACCAAGCGAATTGAAGAAAAGACTGGCCAGCCATTCAAGACGCAGCCGTGTGTGCTGCCCGCAGGGTGTGTCAGCTTTCACCATTGTCTTACCGTTCACGGCAGCCGGGCCAACGTGAGCCACCGCCCCCGTATCTCAATAGCGATACACTTGATCCCCGATGGCACGCGATACAAAGCAGATGCGGTTTCAGAGGATCACTCAAACAACACTCTACGGCAACCGAAAGACGGCGATACGTACGCGGGCCCGTACTTCCCGGTGTTATTCAGGGAAGATGACCCGAATGCAAATGTCTGGATGTCGGCAGAGTTGTAGCGCATGCTAGCGAATAATAACTTGTGGAGCATTTGTTTCCATGCGGATGACATGGCTTGATTGGTCCCTTGTTTTTCTGTACATCCTCGCGGTGGTGGGGGCGGGGCTCATATCGCGACGGCGCGTGAAGAGTATTTCGGACTTTCTTGTCGCCGGCCGGCAAATCCGTTATCACCTCGGCGTTGCAACTCTCGTTGCAACGGAACTTGGTCTTGTAACCATGATGTATTTCGCGGAGCAGGGTTATCGCTTTGGCATGGCTGCATTCATCATCGGTATCATCTGGGCGGCGGCGTACTACACCATTGGCAGTACAGGGTTCATCGTAGACCGTATCCGGCGACTGGATATTGTAACCATTACGGAGTATTTCGAGATCCGGTTCTCCAGGGGGGTACGCGTTCTCGGCGCGATGCTGATCATTCTTGCCGGAGTGTTGAGTCTTGGTGTGTTCTTGAAGTTAGGCGCTGTGTTCCTTATCCACTTCATGGATATCCCTGAAACGTATCACCACATCACGCTTACGCTCCTCGTATCTCTCGTTATCATTTACACTGTGGTTGGGGGGATGATATCGATTGTTCTGACGGATTATGTCCAGTTTGTCGTTCTTGCTTTCGCCATGGTTCTTACAACCATCTTCGTTCTGGCGGAATTCGGATACGTAGATTTCTTCTCACGAATTTCAGTGATGTATGCGGCGCAGGGACTTGATCCGCTGCATCACGAGGAATACGGCTGGTCATTCATCGGGTATTGGACGGTCTTTGCAATTTCCGGCTGCGTTCTCTGGCAGCCCGTTGCGCAACGTATTTTTGCAGCCCAAAGCCCTGAAGTTAACCGGTTCATCTTTAAATCGACCAGCATGATGTTTCTGGCGAGAGCATTCTTTCCCATCTTGTGGGGTGTCGGGGCTGCGCTCTACTTCGGAACCGGGCCAGATGCAGTAGCGGGAATGCCAAAGTTTCTCACTGCAATCCTCCCTGTCGGAATGTTGGGACTTTTTGGGGCGAGCATGTTTGCGGCAATGATGTCCACCGATGCCGGGTACATTCTTGCATGGAGCACTATCATTGTCCAGGATTTGATCAATCCGTTGCGCGGCAGGGCACTCACCGACTCTCAAAGACTTCTCTGGACGCGAATTTCAGTCCTCGTGATAGGATTGCTCATGCTCTTCTTCGGGATTTGGTATCAGCTCAAGGATACTGCATTTCGATATCTTCTTGACGTAACAACAATTTACTATGCCGGAGGCCTCGCCGTGCTTGTCGGGGGTCTTTATTGGAAACGAGCCACGACAATCGGCGCGTATGTCGCATTTGCATGTGGCGCACTTCTACCATTGGCTGCGGTCGTTGAGGACATCGTCCTCCAAACTCAAGGTTCAATCTCAGCAGGGTATTTTGCACAATTGTTTTCACCGAATATCCGCGGATTGCTCAGTTTCGTATTCGGATTCGCCGGTATGATCGTCGGGTCGTTGGTGTCGACACCGAAAACCTAACAAGAGGAACACGTTATGGAATTCTGGCAAGTGTTTTGGACGATCGCCTTTGGGTTCGCGTTTTGCAGCTTTAGTTATATCTCATACCGTATCATAACGCGCGGGTATGCCGAGGTTAGAAACCTTCTCGAACAATTAAAACGAAACTAATCTCCACACACCTGTACGCGCATACATCCGGGATGTCTAAAAACCGGGCCACTATGCTGAGGATTAGTCATGAAACATATCACCATTGTCGCATCCATTGTCATGATAGGAGCAGTCATGTCAAATGATCTTCAAGCGCAGTCATCCGATTACGACGGTTTGAACATGGGCATGGGAACTCTCTCTCGACTTTCGCGCGCAGAAACCCGATCAATAAGTCCGGAGAACTTCACGGGGGAAAAAGGAAAAGGCGGAATGGCGACGGAAGGTACCGGCGCAAAGGCCGCCCGGGATCTGGGACAGGGATGGAAAATTTCCCCCTCAATCAAGATCGAACCTAAATCGACATTTACGCTTGCGGAAATCAAAGGCCCGGGAGCTCTCCAGCATATTTGGATGACGCCGACCGGGAACCGGCGATTTTCCATCATCCGGATCTATTGGGATGGAGAGACTGAGCCATCGGTTGAGGTGCCGGTGGGCGACTTCTTCGCAAGCGGCTGGGGACAATACCAACAGATGTCATCGCTGGCCGTTTGCGTCAATCCCGGCAGTGCTTTCAATTGTTACTGGGAGATGCCTTTCAGAAAATCGTGCAAAGTCACGCTCGAGAACATCGATGAAAATGCCATGGTGCTCTATTACCAAATCGACTATACGCTCACGCGGATACCTGAAGATGCCGGGTATTTTCACGCCCAATTTCGCCGTGTTAACCCACTTCCCTACAAATCCGATTATATTATTCTTGACGGCGTGAAAGGATGGGGTCACTATGTTGGGACGTACATCGCGTGGGGTGTGCACAATGAAGGATGGTGGGGAGAGGGAGAAATAAAGTTCTATCTTGACGGTGACGAAAAATTTCCTACAATCTGCGGAACAGGAACTGAGGATTATTTCTGCGGCTCGTACAACTTTGAAAACCAGGAAGCAAAACAGTATCAAACATTCAATACACCATATGCAGGTCTGGTGCAAGTTATAAAGCCGGACGGAGTTTATAAATCACAACAGCGGTTCGGTCTGTACCGGTGGCACATCATGGATCCGATCAGGTTTCAAAAAGATATTCGCGTCACTATTCAGGCACTTGGATGGCGTTCCGGCGATCGGTATCTGCCGCTGCAGGATGATATTGCTTCCGTCGCGTTCTGGTATCAGATTGAGCCGCATACACCATTTCCCAAACTTCCCGACAGAGATTACCTTGAAGTGCGATAGTGATGAGGAGTTTGAAGTTGCCTGCGTCCAGAGGTGGGTCCCTCGATGAGCACCAGATGAACAATGGCTCGTTGTCGCGGCTTGAGCGATGGTATGGTTCCCCGTTGTGGCGAGCAATAATTTCTCTCTCCCTCGTGATGGTTATCGGTATCATCTTTAATGCGGATGGTACTTTTCTCCAGTGGGATACGCATCGCGACATGTTGAGGCAGATTTCCGTGTTCGGGATTCTTGCGTGTGGGATGACACTGGTGATTGTTTCCGCGGGAATCGATCTTGCCGTAGGGAGCTTGCTTGGACTCTCGGCTGTCGTCTTTTCAATCTTCACCATTCATCTGGGTTGGCCTGCATGGGTGAGTGTAGTTGTTTCTCTTGCGGTGGGCACATTGTTCGGTGCAGCCTCGGGTGGGGTCGTCGCACGCTTCAATGTGCAACCGTTTATTGCAACACTCGGCATGATGGTATTTGCGCGCGGGGTCGCCAAGTGGGTTTCGGGAGGCGAAAAGATTTCTACTGCCGTCATTCAATCGGACGGCACGTATAGCTATGTTGAGCCTCCAGCGATCTTCAACTTTATCAGCTCTAGAATTCTCGACGGGAACATTGCAATCGTTACGATAGTGTTCATCGCATGTATCATTTTCTGTTGGGTTATTCTTGATCGGACATATTGGGGGCGCCACCTCTACGCTATCGGGGGCAACGAGGAAGCTGCGAGGCTCTCGGGAATTCCTGTTCGGAGGATGAAGATCGCAGCCTATGGGTTGAGCGGGTTCTTTTGTGCTGTTGCTGGAATTTGTCAGGCCGCGCAGGAACTTCAAGGCGACCCGGAAGCAGGGAGTACTTACGAATTGACTGCAATTGCAATCGTCGTGATCGGAGGAACGAGTTTGCGTGGCGGGTCAGGCAGCATCTGGCTCACGCTGCTCGGTAGTTTGATTGTCGGCTATCTTGAAAAGATCCTCAGCATCAATGCTGTCGGCGAGGAGAGTCGACTTATGCTTACCGGTGCTATTATCGTTGGAGCGGTTATGTTGCAACGCGGTTCGTCAAGAATCGGATAAGAGTCAACTTCCACACATCTCATACAGAGCAATCATCCCGGAGGTCAAACACGATGATTCGGCGAATATGTTGGACAATCGTCTTTGCCATATCCCTATCAACATATCTTGTATTCACCGGCGCGGCGCAGAAAAAGCAATGGACCATAGGAATGAGCCAGTGCAATCTCGGTGAACCCTGGCGAGTACAAATGAATGCAGATATCAAGAAGGAAGGAGAGAAACATCAGGAGATCCGTGTCGTTTTCAAGGATGCGCAAAACGACAATCTTCGGCAGCGAGCGCACGTTGAGGAGTTCGTCAAAGCAGGAGTGGATATCCTTATCATCTCGCCTAAAGAAGCAGCGCCGCTCACGATGCCCGTGAAGGCTGCTTTTGAAAAAGGGATCCCTGTCATTGTGCTCGATCGACGAGTGCTTGGCGATCAGTACACATGTTTCATCGGCGCGGACAACAAAAACATCGGGAAGGCCGCAGGAGACTGGATCGTCCGACGCTTGGGCGGAAAGGGCAACGTCGTGGAACTCAAAGGTCTGATGACCTCAACCCCGGGTCAAGACCGACACAGCGGATTCATCGAAGCGCTCAAGGGCTCGAATGTAGAAATTATCTTTGATGCCGACATGAAGTGGCTTGAGCCGAACGCTCGCCGGGAGATGGAGTCGGCGTTAGCTCGGTTCAAGGATATTGATCTTGTGTATGCACACAATGATCCCGGCGCGCATGGTGCGCACCTTGCAGCGAAAGCTGGTGGTCGCGAGAAGATGATCACATTTGTCGGTATCGACGGGTTGCCGCAGGAAGGACAGATGTATGTCCGCCAGGGAATTCTTTCCGCTTCTTTTGAGTATCCCACCGGTGGACGTGAGGCAATTGAAGTTGCTCTGAAGATTCTGAAAGGAGAGAAGGTGCCGAAAGAGATTACCCTTCCTTCCAGGGTCTTCACGAAAGAGAATATCGACAAAGGAGGAGAATGGCTCAAGGAATAGCTGGTGATCATCACGAGGTTGTTCCTTTTACTTTTCTAAGATGTATTTCGATGGAGTCTTCAATGCGCTTTGGTGAAGGAGATAACACATATAACTGGATTGAAAACTGGGCGAAAATTCCTCTACGAGGCCGTAGGCCGAATAGCGAAAGCGGCAAATCCAATGGCCGTACGCATGGTGTTGTTGTCACAGAAGCAGGGAACATAATCGTCTTTCATCAGGCTAATCCTGCAGTGCTGGTGTTTGATAATAACGCAAACCTGCTTGAAGCATGGGGCGATCGGTTTGCGGGAGCTCACGGATTAACCCTCGTGCAGGAAAATGGTACAGAGTATCTCTGGCTTACCGACCAATACTCCGGCGAAGTGGTAAAGACAACGCTCGACGGGAAAACAATTTTGAATATCGAACGTGCTTCACATCCCACGTACAGCAAAAGCAAGTACGCGCCCACGTGGATTACCGTCCACGAAGAACGCTTTGGCGGCAATGGTGACGTGTGGGTGACGGATGGATACGGGAGCCACTACATTCACCGTTACGACAGGACGGGCAAATATCTCGGCAGCATTAACGGAAGCGAGGGAGAGGCGGGAACATTCGAGTGTCCGCACGGCATTTGGATCGATTATCGCAAGTCCGAGCCGGAGTTATATATAGCAGACCGGGGAAACCGCAGGTTTCAGGTGTACGATCTTCAAGGTAGATTCAAACGGGTGTTCGGAGCGGATTTTCTTACAAGCCCGTGTGGATGCGTTACTCATGAAGGTCAGTTACTTGTGCCTGAATTGAACGCCCGGCTCGCTGTTCTTGATGAAGATGATCGCTTGATTTGTTATATCGGTGAAAACGAAGCGGTGTGTTCGCATCCTGAATGGCCGAATGTTCCGGCGAACCTCATCACCGCCGGCAAGTTTAACAGTCCACACGGAATGGCTGCGGATAAGCAAGGCAATCTGTATGTGGTGGAGTGGATTATTGGGGGGAGAATAACGAAACTGGCAAGGTGTTAATGACGAAGAAACAACGCTGTGATTTCCTTCGGCGATGCCGTTCCTGTCTGACGTAGTTTTTGTACAGTAACGGCAGCGGCAAGGTTCCCGATTTCTGCCGCTTCTTGTACGGTTCCTCCCGCGGCAAGCACACACGCAATAGCTGCCACCGTCGTATCACCCGCACCGACAGAATCAATTTCACCTGCCAACCGGATCCCCGGAACATCATACACCGCAGAACCATCGCACGCCAGAATACCTTTCTCTCCCCTTGTAACAAAAACCGGGTGATGCGTTGCTGCGGCAATTTCAGTTATGCGCGTGTGCAACGATGCCTCCGGACTCTCCGCCAACGCCTCAGCGGCATTCAGCTTTCGTATCATATGGTGGATCAAATGTGCTCTGTGCCGAGAGTCTGCGATCAGTATTTTTTTGGGGAACTCGAGCGCAAACTCATTCAACCTCTGTATCATTTGCGTTGAGCATACGCCGTTCAAAAGTTGCTGGTTGATGATAAGGACATCGAGAGAAGTGAGTGACTCACGAAGTGCATTGGTGAGCTGTTGAACTGTTCCGTCCGCAAAAGAATTGAAGCGTCCGAAGTCGAAGCGCTGCTGCTCTTGTTTTCCAAGGATCGGTTTGGCATAAACGGGTGTATCAAACTTGTCGGCTTGAACCAGAATGCCGTCGGGATGAATAGAATGCTGCGCGAATAATCTAAGCATCTCCTGCCCGAAAAGATCATTGCCAATCACGCCAAACGCGCGAACGGCCTTTGCACGTAACGCTGAGACGTTCGATCCAATATTCCCGGCCCCACCCAAACTGTAGCGCTGTTGCCGGATTGCCCGCGTCTGTTTCCCGGTTTCAATGGAGATTTCTGGTTCCGATATGTGCAATTCCCAGTAGGCATCCAGACAAAAATCACCGATGATACCGACGGAGATATTCGCTATGCCACCGAGAATTTCACGCAGGCGGGCTTCGGTCATTTACTCCTTTACAAAGTTTTCCAGAATCAGTTTTTGGTACGGCAGCCAGACGTGGGACTGGTAGTATGCACGAAAGAGCTTTTGGTATTCCGACTTTTCGTAGAAGCTAGTTGCAATGACTGTAGCAGGAGCTTTAAGCCGGCTGTTCCAGTGTGTCATTGCGTCGAAGAGATTGGGAATAAGCCTATCATCCAGGTAGTCGAGTCGCTTCAATGATTCGAATGCAATGAGTCGGGATCTGAATTCATAGGAAGGGCTTGAATAGGCCACAAGGGAATCGAGAGAAACCTTGTTTCCCGCCGCAGCACTCAACTCGAACCGTTTCAGTTTCACCTTGCGATCCGTCCCCTCAACGCCTTCCGTTGCTACAAGGTAACGGGGGAGATGATCCGGGAATTGATCTGCAAGTTTCGTCAACGCACCTAACACAATTTCGTATGATGAATCTGCAAGCAGATTCTCAAAATTCGACCGTAGAGAAGCAGGAATATCCCGGACGCTATCGATAACGGCCTTTCTCACTTCCGCGGTCGCGTCATGCAGCGCCTCTCGTATAACTGACCGACTTGCCTCGGACGAATCATTGACGAGTTGAGGGACAACTGCGCTTTTCACGTAATGGAAATTTTCCCGATGGTAGATTTGTGCAAGAACATCGCGTTTCATATTAATGTCAAATTCTGTCATGCCTT
>DASWHW010000130.1:0-20203 GCA_036397975.1 Bacteroidota bacterium | reverse complement strand
TGGAGTGCGTAGCCGATCACCAGCAACAGGAGCATCTTCCTGAGACGTTTGCGTAACGGGTGAGTGAACGATTGATACTCGTTCCACCGCTTTTCCGTAGCAACGAGAAAAGAAAATCCTGCGACGAAAAGGAAAAGAGGTGCGGTGAATCCTCTGATGAAATCATAGATGCCAAAAAAATCAGTTGTTCTCGCTTCGGCGCTCAGAACGGAATCCACACTATGGCCGATCACCATCACCATCACAGCAAAGCCGCGCATGAAATCAAGGAACTCGATTCGTTGGGCAACAACGGATGTGCGGTCAGAAACGTGTGATGCCCCGGACGAGGCATCGATATTCAGTGCAGAGGAACTCACTCGCCGAGCTTGTCCTTCAGAATCTGTTCAAGTTCATCCAGATCCACGGGCTTTGTAATGTACGATGCGCCCATATCCTTACCGAATTTCCTTGCATAGTAATCGTCAACAGCCGTGAGGAACACGAATGGGATAGCGCGGTACTCAGCTTCCTTCTTCATTTCCTGGAAGAGTTCAAAGCCGTTCGTCCCCGGCATCACGAGGTCGGAGACGACAATGCTCGGTTTCATTGATTCGAGAGCCTTCATGGCATCCTCGGCGCCGTCGACCGCTTTGACGGTAAACCCACGATCAACAAGACCCGTGCGCGTCGCACTAAGCAGTGACGGTTCATCATCGACTAAGAGGACAAGCTTATCTTTCAGCATGGAGTTTCTTCTTTAGTAGGTGGGTGACCGACGATAATATCAGGAATTAGGTTTTGAGATGCAACGAAGCTCCCCGGGAGGGACTTCCAATATCAAATCCCGGCTATGAGGTGGCAATGGGCAAACAATCTCGAAATCCAAAATCACAAAAGGGTTCTAACCCATCGCTACGCTAGACAATCTCAGCGGCACATCGCTCACCGCTGATCACCGCACCCTCAATAGTCGCCGGAAAACCAGTTGCCGTCCAGTCGCCAGCCAAATACAAATTCTCCATCGACGTCTTATGACCCGGTCTTTGCAGATCAACTGTTGGATTAGAGGAATATGTCGCACGCTTCTCTCTAATGACGAGGAAATGCGTTGGCGCCGTGACTTGAGGATAGACGCTTCGAATGTCGGTCAAGACAGTAGCCAGGGTCTCCTCGTTGCTCTTGTCAACCAATTCATGTGCTGCGCTGATCACCGCGGACACATGTCCGCCTTTCCCGGCTTCACGGTTGATCTTCCTCCTGTTGAAAAGCCATTGCGTCGTTCGTCCAATGATCCCGACAAAATCATCATTCATGAAATCCTTCTCAAACCATAAATGGACTGAGACAATGGGGGACCAGGAAAAGATGGTAGGATCGAAAGGAATCTCTGCCGGAAGAAGCGGCCGCAATTTGTGCGGAGGAACAGCAAGAATAACTGCACGCCCCTCAACCATCTCACCACCTCGCAGTTGAACACCAAGGACATTTTTCGCTTTCACAGAAACGGAATCGACATCGCCGTTGCAACGGATCTCACCTCCATGCGATGTAATGAACTCTGCGGCGTGCTGCACATACAGCTCATTAAGGCCTGTTGTCGGCAGCGCAATTGCCGCTGACAGACGGGAACCCAAAAACGCTTTCCGCAGAGATGTTGCAAACGTTAAGGCAGACGCGACTGATGGCTGCTCGTTCATAATAGCAATCGCAAGGGGATTCCAGAACGTTCGCTGCAGCTCTTCATCTTGCCCAGCACCATCCAACCATTGTTTGATCGTCAAGTCCCGAAGTTCCTCGTTCATCCTCCGTTCAGTTTTCAAGAAACTTGCACCGGCACGGAGAAGTTTAAGACGATCGTGAAACGACCAGAGACTGCACGTGAGAATTCCTGCAAGAAAATGAAAGGGCGAGGGCAAATGCGGAAGAGTGAACCGACGGAAGCCTCTTTGGGGATGGTGAAAGAGAATAGAAAGACTCGGTTGAATGGTGAGCTGTTGCAGAGTCCCGATGCGGCGGAGAAAATTGAATGTGCGGGAATAGCCTGCGATCAACACATGCTGGCCATTGTCAACGATGTCGCCAGAGGTCGCGTCATAAAAAGAGTAGGCACGCCCCCCCATCACCGGTTTTTGATCAAGCACGATGACGGGAATACCGCGTTCACTCAAAGCAACGCCCGCGGAGAGACCACTGATCCCTCCTCCCACAATCACAACGCGTGATGAATTCACCAGGAAAGCAAAACGAGGAATCTCAACGCCCAGGGGTTCGCATACTTCAGGTGATGACTCAGCCAATACCTGAATGTAATGAGGAGCTTGAGGAGAGTTGAAATGGAAATGCGACCTTCGAAGACGTTGAAGTTTCGGCGCTCGATTCTGCGGAGAACATGGGCATAGATCGACCACATAACACGCGCGGCAAAGAAGAAGCGCTTGTCTTCGTCTCGCAACGCATTATGCGCAGCGTCGAAGTAAGAGCAGGCGCGTTCAAACTGAAAGCGCATAAGGTTTACAAATTCGGGTGTGTAGCGGAAATTGAGGAGATCCTCCTCCGTGTATCCAAACCGCTCCATGTCCTCCCGCGGAAAATAGATTCTCCCCTTCTTTGCGTCGTCTTTCACATCCCGAATGATGTTGGTGAGTTGAAGGGCAATCCCGAGATTGACCGCGTATTCACGTGTCGATTCGTTTTTGTATCCGAAAATCTGCCGACACATCAATCCAACCGATGACGCCACGAGATAGCAATACTCTCTCAAATCCTCGAAGGTTTCGTACCGGCTCTTCGAGAGATCGAGTTCCATGCCACGTATGAGTTCGTAAAAATGTTCGACAGGAATGTTGAACCTTCGGGCGGTCGCTGTGAGCTGGTTGAGCATTGGATAGCTTGACTGTCGCTCGATCGCCTTGCCGAGTTCCTGACGCCACTTTTTGAGGTGAATCGCTTTCGACCGGTCGTCGGTCCCTTCATCCACAATATCATCCGTATACCGGCAAAAAGCGTACACGGTATTGATGGCTTCCCGCTTATGCTTCGGGAGGAGGGAGAATGAGTAATAGAAGTTCGTATTACTATTCTTTGTTATGGCAGCCGCAGTTGCGCTCATAATCCCAGGATTGATTTCAAAAACAAAGGCACAGCATCCAATTTCGTAATACTCGGTCGGTGAGAGAGAACTTCATAGTTGAGCCGGCGTATCTTATTGAGAATGGTCATTCCACCATTCCATGTCAGCCCCAACTCGAGGCGAAGATCCCTTCCCACTTTTGAGACTAGTGGTTTCGCCCGTTGAAGCATCGCCTCCGTCCTCTCCACCTGAAACTTCATCAATTCTCTGAAACGCTCGTTAAACACACGAGCGAATAACTCGGTTTCAGTATAGCCAAATCGACTAATATCGTCAAGGGGAATATAAACACGTGATTTTCGGGCATCAATCGAAACATCCTGCCAAAAATTGGCCAATTGCAAGGCGGTGCAAAACTCATCCGATCTGGCAACATTCTCCTCATTCACATAACCGAATATTTGCAAAATGAGACGGCCAACAGGGTTTGCGGAATGAGCGCAGTAATATTGCACCTCGTCGAACGTGTTGTACCTCGATTTCGTTACGTCCATCCGGAATGCAGCGAGCAAATCTTCCAGGGGTTTGCTTGGTATGCCGCGGGACGCCACCGTTTCCGCCAGCGCAATGAAAATCGGGTCGGTTGCTGCGCCACGATAGCACTTTTTCAGCTTTCCTCCCCATTCATCCAGCCTCGCCAGGCGTTCTTCCTTCGTAACTTCGCCCTCATCCGCAAAATCATCGGCAGTGCGGGCAAATGCGTAGATGCTGAAAATAGCGGGACGAACACGTGCCGGAAGTAGACGAGACGCGACAGGGAAATTTTCGTAGTGGGCACGCGTAAGGCGTTCACAGTGGTCAATCGCCTCTTGTACCGAACGGGATGATTGATCGGCCAATTAGTTGAATCTGTAGGAAAGTTCGTTGCCCGCGTTCAGCATCACAGGAGACGCATGGTGATGAATCATCTTCCATTCACCTCCGGAACGCTCGAAGAGGTTCGTGGCTATCGCGCGAACAATTTGTGGAACCTGATCCCCGCCAAAAACAATTTCCTCTTCAAGGACGATCACGCCGAGATCGTTGTAGACCCGCGGAATCACATTGCGCAGCGAAAAACGAATGGATTGTCCATTCGCAAGGATGGACTCCCAGCTTTTGCGGATGGACCGCCAGCCGACAAGCGTTCCCCAACCAGGATGGACACAGCGTACACTCTCCTCGTGGGACCACACCTCGTCCAGCAAATCGAGGTCGCCCTCCTCGAACGCTTCATAAAAACGCGCGTTCACCGTCAGCAACAATTCTTCGTCGTCCATTAGCTCGCCGCAGAGTTATGAGAATCTCCGACCAATATATCCATTCAACTTTCTATTATCAATCAACCGGCCCTTTCAATAGGGCAATGTTCTTGCTCTTTACTGGCATTAGTCTTATATTTTTCATGTTTTTTGGGCAAAAACATGAGATTTAAGGCGGGATAGCTCAGCTGGTTAGAGCGTCGGAATCATAATCCGTAGGTCGTGGGTTCGAATCCCTCTCCCGCTACATACCATCAAGGCCAGATTCCCTTCTCCGTACCACCGGACATAAGCAGAAATGATACGTTGCATGAACGTATCAGAAGTGAACCGGAAGTTCAAGAAGGGATTCTTTTTCTTACGCGAGTGAACATGCAATCGACAAAAAGCTTCCTGTCGCGATTTCGCGAATACAGCAGGAAGTACAATCTTTTACAAAAGGGGGACACGGTTCTTCTCGGTGTCTCCGGCGGCATGGACTCGATGGTGCTTCTCGATGTTCTGGCCAGACACACCCCCGGAGTCACGATCGAGGTTGCCCACGTCAACCACACCTTGCGCGGTGAGGAGTCCGAAGCAGACGAAGAGTTAGTTCGCTCAAAAGCAGAGTCGTACGAACTTCGCTTTCATCGGAACCGAGTGGCGACAGAAACACTGGCAACAGAAGAGCGTACAAGTATTCAGGAAGCAGCCCGGAAAATCCGGTATCAGTTCTTTGAAAGCGTCAGGCAGGAGATCGGATTTGATCGCATTGCAACGGCGCATCACGCCGACGATAGCGCAGAGACGATTCTCTTCAACCTGTTTCGAGGAACGGGACCCGCCGGACTTACTGGCATTCACCCTGAGCGAGCTGGCTCGCATATAATCCGGCCATTACTTTTTGCGGAACGGGGTGAGATCGAGGAGTATGCACATATCGAGGCAATCGAGTTTCGAACCGACTCCTCAAATATCGAGGAACATTACACGCGAAATTTCATCCGCCGCCAGATCCTTCCTCGCATCAAGGAAGAGATCAATCCGGGTGTTGCGCAAACGCTGATGCGCAGTGGCGAGTTGTTCCGGGAGTTGGCGTCTTACGTGGACATGAAGGCACAACTGGAACTTGCCAAAGTCGTTGTTGGAGGTGGTGAAGGCGTGGTCACCGTGTCTATTCCTGCGTTACGCGAGCATCATAATGCACTGCGTAGAGTGATCTTGCACAAAGTAGGATCGATGCTCAGGCAGGAGGGGCTCGATTTCGAACACGTTGATGCTCTTCTGCAATTGATGGGGCAACAAACCGGATCACGGATTGAACTTCCAGGAGGACTGGAAGCCATGCGGGATCGAGATCATTTGGTGTTCAACAAGGAGCAGCAAGCCGCCCCCTTCACCTTCCCCGTTGAGTTGAACAAGGAGTATCATGTGCGCGGATGGAAATTCTCTTCCGCGGCGGAAGCCGGCACGATTGATTCATTCTCCACCACCGGCGCCGAAGAGTTCGTCGACGCTGAATGTTTAAAAGACAAGCAGCTTATCCTCCGATCGTGGAGCGACGGGGATGTGTTCGTACCACTTGGGATGAAAGAAAAGAAGAAGGTGAGCGATTTCCTGATTAACGAAAAGGTGCCATTGTTCGAAAAACACAATTTCCCGATTCTGGAAACAACAGAGGGAGATGTTGTGTGGCTCTGCGGGCAACGAATCGATGACCGGTTTAAGATTACCCGGCGGACAAAGCAGGTGCTTCGCCTTGAATATTCACGGGAGATCGTAACGAGTGGCAAAAACCCTTCGCGTTAATGGCGATCGATTCGTTCCGATGATCACGGAACGGCGGATCAAGACAAAGATCAAAGATCTGGCTCAACGGATCAGCAAAGATTACAAAGGGAAGGTTCCGGTCTTTATCGGCATTCTCAACGGTTCGTTTATCTTCTTTGCCGACCTCATTCGTGAGATCACCGTTGAATGTGAGATCGATTTTTTGAAGCTGAGCAGCTACGGCGATGCGAAGATCAGCTCGGGAAATGTAAAAATGTTGAAGGAGTTGAACTGTCAGGTAGAGGGGCGCGATATCATTATCGTCGAAGATGTGGTTGATTCGGGTCTTTCCATGGAGTACATCATGGAAATCATCATGAAGCAGAACCCCGCATCCTTCCGTATTGTTACATTATTGTACAAGAAAGAGGCGGTTAAGTCGCCTCTTCATATCGATTATGTCGGTTTTACCATCCCAAAAGATTTCGTTATTGGGTACGGTTTGGATTACGCCCAAAGAATGCGCAATCTAAAAGCGATTTATAGATTAAAGACGTAAGAGAGGAGCTGCACACGTAGATGAGTGAAAACAAAAAAACCGAAAACGGCCACCGGTCGAAGGGTGACAGAGAGAAGAAGAGAATCTTCCCCCGCCCGTCCAAGCGACCAAGCCAACGCCCGGATGACGATTTCAATTGGAACAAAGTGCTTAAAGTTGTGCTGAGTTGGTCGGCGATTATTCTCCTGGTGTTTCTGGTGATGACACTTTTCAAGAGCTCGGAAGGATCGGAAGCACAGGTAACCTATACCGAGTATGAGCAGTACCTGAAGAGTAATCTCATCGCCGAAGCAACGATAAAGAAATCCGAGTTGACCAATTTCGATTTTCACGGCACCCTGAAAGAACCGCAGCGAGTCAAGCGGGACGGTCGGGACTTTTCTTTCCAAAAATTTTCATTAACCCTTCCGGTTCTTGACAACGATGTGATTAAGGAATGGGGTGAGCGGGGAATTAAATTCACCGTCGTGAAGGAAGACAATACCTGGATCAGCGCACTGGTCGGCGCACTCCCGTGGGTTCTTCTGCTCGTTGTCTGGGTCATTATCATGCGGCGTATGCAGGGACAGGGTCCGAAGGGTATTTTTTCTTTCGGGAAGAGCCGTGCGAAGGTATTAAATGAAGGAGCACCCAAGGTAACGTTTCTGGATGTCGCTGGTGCTGACGAGGCAAAAGCGGAGCTCGCCGAGATCATCGAGTTCCTGAGAGAACCAACAAAGTTTCAAAAGCTCGGGGGAAAGATCCCTCGCGGTGTCCTCCTCCTTGGCCCTCCCGGAACAGGAAAAACATTGCTTGCGCGGGCTGTCGCCGGCGAAGCTGGTGTTCCCTTCTTTTCCATTTCGGGTGCCGACTTTGTAGAGATGTTTGTCGGCGTTGGCGCGAGTCGCGTTCGCGACCTTTTTGAACAAGGCAAGAAAAGTGCGCCTTGTATTATTTTCATCGATGAGATCGATGCTGTGGGCCGCCATCGCGGTGCCGGCCTCGGCGGTGGACATGATGAGCGCGAGCAAACGCTGAACCAGTTGCTCGTGGAGATGGATGGATTTGAGCAGAACAGCGGGGTCATTATCATCGCTGCCACCAATCGTCCCGATGTTCTCGATCCGGCCCTGATGCGTCCCGGACGCTTCGACCGTCAGGTGGTCGTTGATCGTCCCGATGTGAAGGGACGGGAGGGAATTCTTAAAGTCCATACAAAAAAGATTCCCCTTAGCGAAGATGTGAGCCTCGAGGTACTCGCAAAGGGTACCCCCGGCCTCGCGGGTGCAGACCTTGCAAACCTCGTGAACGAGGCGGCGTTGTTGGCCGCCCGTCAGGACGCGAAATCCGTCACCATGCTTCATTTTGAAGCGGCAAAAGACAAAGTGATGATGGGCATGGAGCGAAAGAGTCTTATCATCTCAGAGAAGGAAAAACGCATAACGTCATACCATGAAATCGGTCATGTGCTTGTTGCACGAATGATTCCCGAGGCGGATCCGGTGCACAAAGTGACCATCATTCCACGGGGACGCGCTCTCGGATTAACGACCTATCTCCCTATCGATGAGAAGCATACGTATTCGAAGAAGTACCTCGAAGCGATGATCACCTATGCACTCGGCGGACGCGCGGCGGAACTTCTTGTGTTTGGTGAACTGACTACTGGTGCGGGAAACGACCTGGAGCGTTCGACCGACATTGGGCGGAAGATGGTCTGCGAGTGGGGAATGAGTGAACGACTCGGCCCATTGACGTACGGCCAGAAAGAGGAAGAGATTTTCCTTGGCCGGCAGATTCAGCGGCATAAGAACTACAGTGAACAAACAGCGATCGCCATCGATGAAGAGATCAAGAAAATCATCTCCTTAAGCATGGAGCGGGCGGAGAAGATTCTGCACGAAAACATGGATACAATGCACAAGCTTGCCGCTGCCCTCCTCGAACGGGAGATCCTCGATGCATCTGAAATTGATCTCATCATCAAGGGTGAGGAACTTCCACCGCCGGAAAAAAGAGGGAACGGGGAGGCACCGTCACACGAGGAGAAACCAACCACGGCCTCGGCTTCGCCTGATACGAAAGATGCATGAGCCCGCTTCCGAACGTTGACCAGCATTACACTGGAGAACTGTTCCGCAAGGCGATCCATCTTTGCTCCCTCTCGATTCCGATTGCATACTACTTCATGACAAGATCAACGGCACTCAGCATACTGGTGCCGTTGACTGTTTTTGTGCTCTTTGCGGATATTGCGCGGATGTTTTTCCCCGGCATCAACACGCTCTTTACGAAACTGTTTGGGTGGCTTCTGCGGGCGCATGAGCGTGATGAAAACAGGAGAAGCCTCAATGGCGCGACGTACGTGCTTCTCTCCGCATGTCTGTGTATCTTGCTCTTCCCAAAACTCATCGTCATCGCCGCCTTCTCCATTCTCATAATTTCTGATACTGTTGCAGCTCTCATTGGTCGAAAAATCGGAAAACGTCCCTTTTTGAAGAAAAGTCTTGAAGGAAGCGCGGCGTTTTTCTGCAGCGCCATTGTTGTCGTTCTTGTGGCGCCAAAAATCTCATACGTTCCGATGGAATATCTCATCGGGGGATTGGCCGCACTTGTAGGAACAGTCGTGGAAGCCTCAGGAATTGGCATCGATGATAACTTGAGCATCCCACTCAGTGTCGGCGGCGTAATGTGGCTCCTCTACACAATCCTTCTTCCTGCGACCGATCTCATCCTTCTCACTCCGGCATAAAAAAAGCCCGAGTCTCTCGACCCGGGCTTGCAGCACTTTTTCCATTCCCGCAAGGCTAATATCCTTCGGCATGTAACCTTACTTTCCCCCGGAAGGAGTAGAAGAGGTAGGTGAAATATCCAAGGGCAATAACAATGCCTATTGACCACCACACGATGCCAACCCCAAGCCCGTATTCTGGAGCAGCAGTGTTGTACACGGTAAGGCCGTACTTCGGGTCTGTTGAGGCAGGAAGAACATACGGGAAAAGTCCAAACGCGGTGCTTGCCAGCATTCCCGCAATGAATGTGCCCGACGAGAAAAATGCGCGAACATCTTGTTTCCTCCAGTTATAAAGAACCATACCAACCAACCCGAGAACCCCTACGAAAGGAAACAAATAGCCCCACGGATGTTCTGCATAATTCATCCAGATATCAGGACGAATAAACGATGCAGCCACAAGTGTCGAGATGGAGAAAAGTATCACTGCCGGCACCGCCATTGATGCGATCCGGCGGGAACGATCTTGCACATTTCCCCCAGTTTTCATGGCGAGGTAGTTCGCCCCGTGCACTGTCAGCGTGCTCATTCCAACCACGCCCATCAGGACTGTGAACCAATCCAGGATGCCAGCTTCAGGCTGGACTGTGAACGATGTCCAGAGCGGTTCGAAGAAGTAGCCGTCTGCGTTGAGAGGAACACCACGGACAACATTGCCAAGCGCGGCGCCGAAAAATATGGCCAGCAAAGTACTCCCTAGAGCAAACGAACCGTCCCAAAACGCTTTCCACAGCGGGTGATCAACGTGATGGCGTAGCTCGATGCCAAGGCCACGAAGCATCAACAGCCACAGAACAATCATGAGGGGTAGATAGAACCCACTGAAGCTTGAGGCATAGAGAAGAGGAAAAGCAAAATATAGTGTTCCTCCTGCCGCGAGAATCCAGACCTCGTTGCCATCCCAAACGGGGCCGATGGCATTGAGCACTGTGCGGCGCTCTTCATCGTTCTTCGCCACAAACAAGTGCAACATGCCGGCGCCCAGATCAAAGCCGTCGAGGATGACATACATTGCGAGCATAAACGCGACGACACAGAACCAGAGTATCTCCACGGTGTAACCTCACGATCTAATGAGTGATAGCAGTTTTTGCCGGACCTTGATTGATGGTTTTGATCAGAAGAAGAATGAATACCAAACCGATGACAAAGTATAATCCGATGAAGCCCAGCAGCGTGAACAGCGTGTTGCCTGCCGAAACCATTGTGGACGTTCCATCTACTGTTCTCATCAAGCCATAGACCAGCCAGGGTTGTCGCCCCAGTTCCGCCGTCCACCAGCCCGCAGTATTCGCGATGTACGGAAAAGGAAAAGCAAGCATGAGCACCCAGAGCAACGGTCTGTTGGTGAAGAGTCTCCCCTTCCACAGCAGATATGTTCCGGCGAGCATAAGAGCAATAAAGATTGTTCCCAACCCCACCATTATGTGATAACTGTAGTACAGCAGAGGAATGTTGGTCGGCCATTGGTCTTCCGGAAACGAATCGAGCCCCTTCACCTGGGCTCCCCAGTGCAAGTAGGTGAGAAAACTCAGCATCTTCGGCACGTGCAACGGATTGTCGAGCCTCCGCTTTTCCATGTCCGGTTGACCAATAAGGACAAGCGGTGCTCCTTCTGTTGTTTCAAAGAGACCCTCCATCGCGGCAAACGTCACCGGTTGTTTGGCCACGATGTTCTTGACCTGTCCATCACCCGTTGGGAACGCAACGAGAATCGTCGCAACACATCCGACAATCACCCCGATACGAATGAAGATCCTTCCGTGCTCCTCGTCGCGGTGTGCAAGAAGATAGTACGACCCAACAGCCGTAACAACGAACGACGCTGTTACGACAGCCCCAATCATGTTGTGCACATACTGCCATCCAATCCATGGGTTCAGGAGCAATCCCCAAAAACTGGAAAGAGAAACACTTCCGTTCGGACCGACTTCGTAAGCAACAGGATGCTGCATCCACGCGTTGGTAGCAATGATAAAGTAGCCGGAAAGCCATGACCCGAGGAAGACCATGAATGCCGCAAAGAAATGCAGTTTTGGTCCGAGTCGTTTTTCCCCAAACAGAAACAATCCCAGAAAACTGGATTCCAGGAAGAACGCAAATATACCCTCCATCGCAAGAGTTTGACCGATCACTCCGCCGGCAAATGTAGAAAAGCGAGCCCAATTGGTGCCAAATTGAAACTCCATCGGAATGCCGGTAACAACCCCGACTGCGAAGTTCATGGCAAAGATCTTTGCCCAGAATCTCGCGCTGGTATGAAAAAGTTCATTCCCGGTCTTGAGGCCAATGCCTTTCATTATCACGATGATCAAACCGAGGCCCATCGTGAGCTGTGGGAACAAGTAGTGAAACGTGATCGTGAACGCAAATTGGAGTCTGTGGAGAAGGAGGGCATCTTCCATTGCAACGTCCTTTCAATACTGGTGCGAACGGGAAATTGAACAACGAATGGATCGACCTTCCTGTCCGCTGGAAAAGAGAACCGCCCATACCGTCATAGAGACATTGATTCGTCCGATTTGATTGAATGGGCGCTCGCCTCAATACCTTGAATATTTTGCGTTCACTACTTCACAAACAAATCAGCCACCGGGATTGTCTTGACCGACTCCGTTTTGATATCCAGAGGAAATGAAATGATCTCCTTATCCTCTGTAAGAATATCCTCCGGTTTAGGGCTTGTGTAGGTGATCGGACTCGGTGTATTGCTCACCAGTGCGTCCTTCATTTTCTCGGCTTCGTTCGTAATGATCACGACCTTCATGTCGCCGTACTGCCAATGTTTTTTTATCGCGGCATTGACATCGGCAAGCGTTATTTCATCCATCATCTTTCGGAATCGCTCCAGGTGACTCCCGTCGACGTCATAGAAGCGATCGTCGAGCGCATAGCCAAGCCGTTCCATTGTTGTCGGCGCATAGTGTAGCACATACTTCTTCAGGAAATTCCTTGTGAGCTCGAAGTTCTCCTGCGTCATCCCCTTTTCCACAAGCATTTGGAATTCACGAAGAGCGGCACGCAACGCAAAGTGTCGGGCTTCGTTCGGAACAGGCCGGATCCAGATTTCAAATATCTGTTTTCTTCGTGCCACATTCTGCGGCGGCATGCTTAATCTGCCGCCGTTTGGGAAATTTTCGATGTATGAGTAGTCGCCGTAATTTAACCCGCGCGATTCACGGATGACGTGGTAGAGGTGACTGCTGGAGTTTCGATGTTCGCCGAGCCATGAGTTCGCTATTGCCAGAGCGTACCACTCTTTTGACCCGCGGAGAAGATCCATCGGGAATCCCATGCTAATCGCAGTCGATGCAGCATCCTTTTCCACAATCACCACTTCCATCCCGTTAATCGCCTTCGGGGAAGGAGGAAGCGCCTTGTTGGACTTGCCAACGGGGAGTCCGGCTAACTGTTCCTTGAGTTGCCGTACCAACGTATCGTCAAAGCCTCCTCCTACGCCAACAACAAAATTGTCTTTTGTATAATGTTCCTGATAGAAACCGCGGACATCGTCCAGCGTAATACTCTTCACACTCTCGATGAGGCCTTCATCGATGTGTCCATACGGAGTCCCCGCAAAAATCTCATTATAGAGAACCGCTTTCCCCAGCTCTTCATCACTTGCATACCGAAGAATGTTTTCAAGGTAATTAGTCACCCGGCTCTTGATCCGATCCAGGTCATCCTGCTTCAATGCCGGCTCGAGGATCGCCTGGGTAAAAAGAGGAAAGTATTCTTTCAGGTTATCCTTATGTGAGCGCCCCGAGATCACCGTCATTTCCACAGAGGTGGAGGCATTGTACGAGGCAGCAAGCGGATACAACTTATCGAGAATTTGCTCGTACGAGTTTTGTTTCGTTGCCGCATCCGTAAGCATGGAGGCGGTGATGTTGGCCAGTCCCTCTTTGCCGGGAGGATCGTTTTGGGAGCCGACTTTGAACCACACGCGGAAGGATACGGTTGGATCATTGGGCACTGTCAATAATACCGTCTTGTCGTCTGACACGCTACCTCCGCAGTGAATCGATACAAACAAAGTGAGAACAGTGAAAATACGTACGATCGTTTTCATTTCTGGACTCCTTTCAAAACAACCACAGTGCGACGCTCAGGAACGAAATATTTTTTCGCTGCGCTCGTAATGTGCTCCGGGGTGACCTTCTCCATCTGTCCGTACAGCTGGTCAACAATATCAATCCCTCCCGTTACCGCAACCAGTCGGGCAAGGCCCCCAGCAACATTGTCCGGAGTATCCAGACCCATCAGGAAACTATACTTGTTTCTCTTCTTCAGGTTTTCAAGTTTTGTTGCATCGACCGGATTTGTTTTGAACGTCTCCAAAGTTTTATAGACTTCGTCCCGAATGTAGTCGAGGTCATTTTCGCTTTTGACCATCGAGTATATTTCGAAAAGAGGAACATCGCGATTCATCGGAATGCTGGCGCCAATAAACTGCACCTTCTGCTCCTGAATGTAAAGTTTCTTGTACAGATCACTGTTTTCCCCAAATGCCAGATCACCAAGCAGCAAGGAGGCGACGTAGTCCGTATTCTCCGGATCCAATGCATCACCTTTGTATGCGATGTCAATGATCGGCAAGGTTTTTCCCGAATAAGAGACATTGCCTATCCGTTCTTTCTTTTGTGGCGGCTCGGGAGTAACCTGCGGTTGCACATAGCCCTTTTCCCATCCACCATAATATTTCTTGACGAGCGTTACCGTAGCTGACGGATCAATGTCCCCAGCAACAACGAGGACGACATTTTCCGGACGGTAAAATCGGTTGAAGAAACCCTTGCTGTACTCGAATGCCTGGGGCATTGCTTTGATGTCTTCCTCAAAACCGATAGTCGTGTGTTTGTAGGTGTGAACGTCGTACGCGAGATTTTGCATCTTCTCGTTCAGAACCCAGAAGGGTTGGGTAATTCCCTTCCGGTATTCTCCGTACACGGCGCCCGCCTCGGTCTGGAATCCGGATTCAGGGTACGAGAGATTTTGGAACCGATCGCTTTCCAGTTCCACAACTTTTTCGAGGTCATCCTTTGCAAAGTTTAGATGATATGCGGTCAGATCATCGGTGGTGTAGGCATTTGCATCCGCGCCGATGGTTGTCATGATGCTGTCGTAGACAGGTCCGGGATAATTCTTCGTACCGCGAAACATCATGTGCTCGAAGAAATGGGCAAAACCCGACTTGCCTTTCTCGACTTCATCCCGACTTCCTGTCCGGACGATGGAATAGTATGCGACAAGACCGGGACTGTCCATCGGTATCATGATGACCTTGAGTCCGTTCGGCAATACCTCCTGCTTGTATTCATACGGAAAAATCGATCCCGCCATGGTTACTCCTGTCCAGATGCATAGTAAAACAAAGAGAGAGATTTGGATTTTCATGCGTTCACCTCAGATTAGAAAAAAACAAGGAAGAAGAGGGGTACAAATTGGTGTGCACCCATGGTATGAAAAAAAACCGAGAGTCGAAACAGTTGAGACTATTCCAGCTGTACCGCAGTTCCGCTTGCACTCACCATCAGCATGCTGCCATTAGCGCCGATGGTTTCATAGTCGAGGTCAACGCCGAGGACAGCGTTGCCTCCCATCATTTTTGCCTGTTCAGCCATTTCTGCAAGGGCAATATCCTTCGCCTTGCGGAGCTCTTCTTCATAGGCGGCTGACCTTCCGCCGACGATATCCCTAATACCGGCGAAAAAATCCTTGAAAATATTTGCCCCCAGAATCGCCTCGCCGCTGACGATGCCGAGGTAATGCGATACTTTTTTTCCGTCTACCGATGGTGTTGTTACGAGCAGCATTGTTTGTTCCTTTCGACGTCCTGATGGTTGTTCGGTTTCTTCGGTTTATGCATACGAGCCTTCGGGTGTCGATGTTGCCAGGGTTCTATAGCTTTTCCTCCACTCGACATATCCCATAATGCTGAGTATGAGAAACACTGCATACAGGCCGCTTGTCAGGTAGAGTGATTTAAGCAGATACAAGCAAATCGAAATCACATCGACCGTAATCCACAACAGCCAGTGTTCGATAACTTTTCTTGTCATCAGCCATTGTGCAATCAGGCTCATAATAGTTGTGGATGCGTCCCAATAGGGGAAAGACGCGTTGGTGTAGGTACTCATTCCATACCCCAACGCCGCAATAGTAACGCCGCCGATCACGGTCCAGAGCACCGCCTCTTTCGACCCGATGTAGGAAACAGTCAACTTGCCGTGGTCTTTCCCGCCATGGAGCCAATTATACCACCCGTAGATATTGAAGGCGACATAAAACACCTGCAGCCCCATATCCGAGTAGAGACGCACCTGGTAGAAAATAATAATGTAGAGCGAGACCATGATGATCCCGGTGGGAAATGTCCAGATACTTTCCCGCACAATGAACCATACACAGAGCAATCCAAAGATGGTCGCAACTATTTCAATTGGATCCATTCAATCTCCCATGCTTGACAGGATACGCTCAAGATAAAACATACGTTCTCAAGAAACAAAACAGGCATGCCTCTCATTCGTTCAGGCTCCAGTCATACTCCGTGTAGTCGATATCGAGATCTTGTTCAAGACTGATTAGTTGTTGGGCGACTTCCGACGGAACAAACCTCGCAATGAACTTGACGACAGATCCGCTGTCACGAACAAAATCTTCCTCGAACCAGTCAAATATTTTTGAGATAATGATCTTCTTGTTGTGTGGAAGATCGAACCGGTTCTTGTATGGTTGACTCATGAAGAGTCTCCCCTGCTCGTTGAGTTGTGCATTCAGGTTCGCGGTAGTATACGCTTCCGGTCGGAGAGAGGGACAGCTCTTTGCAGCACACACCATTGCAAAGTGTACCCGCGCATCGCCGGTTGTCCGAAGATGTTCGTGCTCAACTTCGTTCAGCGTATATGGTTTTCCGTTCAGCGTGACAAACTTCTTATCCCAGACAGTTGTCTTCAACGCGTACGCAAAGACGAGCGGACCTGTGTTCAGATCTCGAATACTCTCCAGCGGGTAGTGGTCGCAGATAACCTTCAGGGTAAACGCGTTGTACACATTCAACCAGTAGGCAAGAGTGTCCTCGGGCTGGATCGCTGTAGGGTCTGACCCTTCAAGAAGCTGGATGTATTTCAAGAAGCGAGAATCGTCTTTGAGACCTTTGTAATCGACGGACCCATTCTTCACGTACTCTTTCAAAACCTCTGTAAGAAGGGAGTGGTCGATTGCATACGCATCGACTGCGAGGGGGCTAATCGCAAACAACACAACAAGGGAGATGACGCGAAGCTTCATGATATATCCGGGTCTTCATGGATCGAAGGAAAGTAATCGGCGGGACTAGAGAATGATTTCGCCTTCCATGAAAACACGGGCGCGGCCTCGAAGGTTCACCCGTTCCCCATAGTTGGTGCAGTAAATCTCTCCTCCTCTGGCAGAAACCTGGAGGGCATGCAATTCTGTTTTCCCAAGTCGCTGGCTCCAGAATGGGGTGAGTGTGCAGTGTGCGGACCCTGTCACCGGGTCTTCCGGTATCCCGGCACGCGGAGCAAAGAAGCGTGACACGAAATCAGACTTATTGCCTGGTGCCGTGGCAATAACCCCGAGGTTCTCTACCCGGGAAAGAATCTCCGTGTTCGGAGTAAGCGAGCGGACTTCTTCTTCCGATTTGAAGAGACAAAGGAGATCACGCGATGCGTGAACTTCCAGAGGCTCTTTGCCGAGTCCATTGACAATATCGGGTGAGTCAGTTGCGAGAACCGGTGGTCGCGAGGGAAAATCCATTGCAAGAAATTCGTCGTCCTTCGAGACGGTGAGAATAGAGCTTTTGGTCGAGAACTGAACCCGCTCCAACGCCGGGTGCAGGTAGTTGAACACGACGCAACCGCTCGCAAGAGTCGCATGTCCGCAGAGGTCAACCTCAACTGCAGGCGTGAACCACCGAAGGTCGAACGCATTCCCGGCCTTTACCAGGAATGCCGTCTCGGACAAATTGTTTTCCGATGCAATCTCCTGCAGTCTCTCATCCGGAAGCCACTTGTTCAGCACACAAACGCCCGCGGGATTTCCTTTGAGTCCGGCACCGACAAAGGCATCAACAACGTAGTATTGAAGTCGCATAAGTTTTATGTATTTTCACTGAATCGGTTCATAAACATTCTTTCCTCCGAGGTGAGGCCATCCGCACCGACCGTTTTTATTTTCGTCATGATTCTATCGAACTCTTCCCGGTTTACCACGTGGAGACGTTCGCGTTCAATTTTTTCCCAACGCTGCATATCAGAGGCTTGATGCGCAAACGACTGAATCTGTTTCTGGAATCGCGCAGCACGACTCGTCTTGTCCAGGATGCGCAAGTAGACGAAACCGCCAAGGAATCCACCAAGATGTGCGAAGTGAGCTATGTTCCCTCCACCGCTAAATCCGCCAAAGAGCGAAAGTGCAGTCAGACCCACAACCATCCATCGTGCCTCCACCGGCAAAACTCCCCAGATATAGATCTTATCCTTGGGCCAGAAATATGCAAATCCAAGAAATACACCATACACTGCTCCGGAAGCTCCGATAATCGGTGCGAACGGATTCATGAATGACATAAGCGCTGCAACGAAACCACTGACGAAATACAAGCCTAAGAACCTCTTGCTCCCGAGGTGCATCTCCATTCGGGGCCCGAAAAAGAAAAGTCCAAGCATATTGAAAAGAATATGGTACGCATCCCCATGCAAGAACATGTACGTGATGACAGTCCACGGCTTTGCGATAATCAGTGCAGGAAGAAATGCGAACTCATTTGTAATGACAGGCCGCAGATACTGAAGACCGAAGACCACGAGGTTTGCAATCAACAGGCGAAGAACCCAGGGGGTTATGAAAATCATTTCAGTATGATGTTTTTATCAGGTGTAGACGGATTAAATCTCATTCGATGGCATGATTTGCATTTTTCGGGTAGCAATCTACCCAATGAGCTGGAGAGAAGCAAGAAAGTCGGCGAAGACACAAATCCAAAATAAAAGCCCGACTCGATGGAGCCGGGCTTTGCAGTAAGAGCATGACTTTTTTGATTACTTGGTGAGCACAAGCTTCTGTGTCGTTGAGAGCTTCACCGCACCGCTTGCATCCGTGGCTTGCCTTCTATTTGGCGGGCAACAAACCTCGCTAGATAAATCCCGCTTGCAAACGATGAAGCGTTCCAGGTAACGGAGTGATAGCCGGCTTCGTATTCTCCCTTCACAAGTTCTGCCACCTGCCTGCCGAGGATATCATAGATGACAAGTGAAACGTTGCTTCCCTCCGGCAAATCGAACCTGATCGTTGTTGTCGGATTGAAGGGGTTGGGATGATTGGGATGGAGTGCGAATGACGTGGGCTTAGTCCTTTTGATTTGAGTCGAGTTAGAGAGAATGCTCTCTCCTTTCGCGAAGGGGTCAATACTCTTCAATGATGTTTGGCTTGTGGAATTGAACTGCACTCCGGCAAGTCTCACCTGGCCGCTGAGAGGAGCTTTGAGGAGGGCTGGCGACGGGACAGCATTACTATTAACCTGTTTGTACCGCTGGATTAGAAGAGCAAGCGTACCGGAGACAGCTGGAGCCTGTCGCTTAACGTCGCATCTGAAGTACCATTGCACGGCCGCTTGTTTGCCCAACTGCCACGAACCTGTTGCTTGAATGAGCAGCGGAGTACCAAATGAATGCCCCTGTGTTTTCCCAGACACGCCAGCCAACTCCGTTCCAGTGAGCGATGAGCCCAAAGCCTCCACAGACCAGCGCGTCATTGTTCGCAACGCCGCGAACGTGATAGGTATAGTAGAGAGGAATTGCAGTCTGCTCGACCCAGTTGCCATCCGCACGGCCAATAAAAACACCTCCGCCAGAGACAAAAAGTTTACGTTCGGTTGCAAACCAGATGCTAGCGGCCGACGATCTGCTCGCCACGTCAGCGAGTCAACGGTCTCCTGCGGATTGATACGAAGGATCTTCCGATCTCCAGGTTCAAACTGATTGGAAACGGCACTCAGGATGGTCCTCGTATCGGTGACAGGATCAACCGCCCCCCAAATATCCCTAATCTCAGCCGTTGTCCCACTCTCCAAGCGCCTCCAGCTCGTGCCGTCGTACCGCGCGATTCCTCCCCCGTTGCCGACCGCATACACTGAACTAGGATTCTCTCCCTATAGCTTGTTGACCACGAAGGGATCCGGCATGCACATCGTTGCAGTCTGCGTTGTTCCATCCCAACGAGCAACCTGACCCCCTTGTGACGTAATCCAAACATCATTTTCGCTGAATGCAAAGATCGCCTTTGCGGGATATGGCGTTCTACTTGGTTGTCCACAGATCGTGTAGAACTGTATCCTCATCAACTCCCAACTACTCCCATCCCATTTCACCAGGTTGTACGCATTCGGATCCCAATTCCCGAGGCTGTCCATTTTGTAGATCTCTCCAACGGCGTAAGCCAGCGTGTCGTTTATAATCACAACATCGTACAACACGCTCGAGCTCCCATCCCCAAGCATCACCGGCGGGTCGAACACCCAGTTGTGGCTCGTTGTATCAAGCGTCCTCGCCTGTGCGTCCGGGCTTCGAACAACGATGTTGTTGTCGAGCGTGAGACTCGCACGATATGTGTACGTGGTGCTCGGAGCAAGCCCTTCGTCAATCAAGAGCGTGTCGCTTGAGAGAATGTGAACGGTTGAGAGTGTGTTGCCGTCCCGGCTGAGTGCAACGGAGTACGGAGGTGCGGCGTTCTCGATCTTGAGCTGC
>DASWHW010000129.1:0-7015 GCA_036397975.1 Bacteroidota bacterium | reverse complement strand
CCGCAACGGCCTATAATAAAATCTCAAACCGCACGAACGGCACAAAGAGATTCGTTGCATCAACCACGTCGGTGCTGCCAGTCCAGCGCACACCGAACAGTAGTCGCTGACCGGACAGAGGAGAAACATAGGCGCCTAGAGCCGCATGTAAAAACGTGGCGCGGACACTTGCCCGTGCATCGGTAACGCGAATGGAAGAAAAGAACGGCGCCTCGAAAATATTTGTCTGCGGCTCGTAGTTGGTTACCCGTTGAGATGAGAAACCAAAACTCAGGAGAAAATTCAGAGGCCAATCGGGTCGGCGGGAATTTGCAGTGACAGAAGAATAGAAACCAAAGCGCGTATCCCGACCTCGATCATGAAACACGGCAACATCCTCGGACGAACTTCCGAACACGCTCGTCCGGGTCACAACAACAGTGAGAGCGTCATAAGAGATTGGTGTCCAATGCACCCCTCCATCCCATCGTATTGCCATCGTCTCTCCGGTTGAATGGACTCCAAAACCGATATTACCTCCCCAAAAGCCTTCACTCGCCTGAGCGCTGTATTGAAGTCCGAAGGCAAGCGACAGGCTCTTTGATACTGCAATATCACCATCGAGACCAAAGACAATATCCGGTATATCCCAACGGAAGTTCTTCCCCGTATAAGAAAAAATATTCGCACCCGGAGTTTCACGAAGGGTGATTTCATTTCCGTTGTAGGTCGTATCAAGCTGGTAGATGCCGGTCGCGTTGACCATGGTGTGTCCCTCCACGCTTCCTTCGAGTGTATTGCGCCGCCCCGCCGACACAAATGGAACTATGCGAAATTGACCGGCGGTCGTACTATCGGTGATGAAAGCTGGAGGAGTGAACACGTGTCCGCGCGCGTCCAGTTCCTGCATATAGATATCCTGACTTATTGAGCACGCGGAAACAAGCAGACATAGTACTATTGTGAGAATGAGGGAAAGAACAGGAAGAACTTTGTGCAGAAGTTGACTGAACATTGTTTCCTCCCAGCGTAATGAGTGGAAACCGGGCTTGTCTTCACCCGATGAAATGATACAAGTAATATACGAAACAAGGAGAGAAACTGCCGGATTTTTTCTTATCGATATTCAAACCACTACTTGCTCTCTCCCCAGAGCTCTTTGAGACGCCGATCTCGTCCGCATCCAAAACGATAGGCATTGTACCGAATCGGATTCTTCGTGTGGAAATCCTGGTGATATTCTTCGGCAGGGTAGAAAATCGTTGCTTGTACTATTTCCGTGAATACCTTTTGTTTGAACTTCGGCATCGCCTCAATTGTTTTCCTTGAATCTTCCGCAAGTTGTTGCTGGGTCTTATTGTGATAGAAGATAGCTGAACGGTATTGGCTCCCGCGATCGCAAAACTGCTGATTGGGCGTTGTCGGGTCGACATTATGCCAAAACACATCAAGCAACTGCTTGTACGAAATCTTGGCAGGATCAAAAATGATCTCGACCGATTCGGCATGTCCGGTTCCGCCCGCAGAGACCTCCTCATACGTCGGTTCTTTTTTTTGTCCTCCGGTGTACCCCGATGTTACCGAAATAACGCCGGGCAACTCTTCAAAGGGTCCCTCCATGCACCAGAAACATCCCCCAGCAAAGGTTGCTGTTTCAACCCTCTGTCCCTTCTCCCCTTTTCCTTGACCATTCACAAGCGACAGGGTAACGATGAGCGAAAACACAAACAGCGGCGATGAACATATTTTCATTCTCAGGACCTCAATCCATATTTGACTTCAGGGAATATCTAAAAAATGTATCACAAAACGGTAACAAGGATTTCAGGAGATTCCCGAAATCCATCAGTGAACTCAGTGACTAATCAATCCAATTCCTGACGGCAAAAGCAAGCCCGGCTCTTTGGCAGACGCCAAGGGGCCGGGCTTTGGCTCGAACGGCTTTGTTTGAGGTTTACTTCAGCATCAACATTTTCTTGATGTTCCTGAACGTGTTGCTGCCATCGATCGCTTTTGCCTCCAAGCTGTAGAAGTACACGCCGCTGGAAATCTGTGCACCCGATTTGTTCGTTCCATTCCATTGCATTGTGTAGAAGCCAGCTGATTTCACATCGTTGGTCAGACTGGTGACCTCTTGTCCGAGAACGTTGTATATCTTCAAAGTGACCAGACTTTGCACCGGCAATCCGAACTTGATTTGGGTTGTCGGGTTGAACGGATTCGGGAAGTTCTGATACAACTCATACGTCTCCGGTATCAGAGCTCCATCCGCAGCCAGTCCCGTGACGATGTCAAGTACGACTGGAACCGAGATCGTCGGAGCCATCGGATCGTTGGATTGCACCCGGATCGCTGCCTGGAAATTCCCCTGGGAGAGCGGGCTCGTATATGCGCGGAATCCAAGATATGCGGTGTCTCCCGATGCTACTGTTCCTGCGCCACCCGAAAGGATGTTCAGCCATTGACTACTGCTCGTTACCAGCTGCGTATAGTAGAGGGATGTGAGTGCCCCCTGAGTAATAGTTGCTGGAGGTGGAAATGTTGATTGTGCCAAACCGCCGGTAATATTCCCGAACGTGATCGGAACAGGAACAGGCGCACTTGCCTGCCAGTGATAGGTCAAACCGGTCAGCGCAGGCCAGTTCACACCAATGGCATAGGTCTTTCCCGCTTCTAATTCCACGTTCACCGGACCGGAGGAGTACCATTGCGGACCACCAGTGCCGGAACTCGCAACCACCGTTTCAAAAATCTTGTCGAAGCTTGTCCCGGAAGTATTTTCGTAAACGATAAACCTCAATTCACGCGTCGTGGTAATAACGAGCCAGGATTTGATCTCATTCAACTGGACGCTGCTTGTTACCTGGACAACGCCGCCGCGCATCAAAGCCGATGATGTGGCAAGAGAAAGCGCTGCGCTCCCCACTTCGGTGGAATCTTGTCCCACAAAACCGCCAACCACCAGACTGGAGTACATTAGTTCTCCCAATCCTGTGTTGCGAATGGTTATGGTTCCGTCCACACTATCACCAAATGAGGTTGCAAAGAAGAATGAGTCGGGTTGGATCACGACGTTCGCAATACCAATGCTGCGACCTTGCAACGAGACAGTTGGCGCTGAAGGATCGTTCGATACAAAACCCATCGTCCCCATGTGGGTTGCTCCGGGGGCAGGCGCAGTGAAGGTCACGCTGACACTCAGGGTTTCTAAAGAGGCCAGAGTGAAGTTCGTCGGCACGGCGGAGAAACTCGTATCGCTCATTGATATACCAGTAACCATCAACGGCGCAGCACCAATGTTGCGCACGACCAGCGGAAGTGTCCTGCTCGAATCGATCTCAACGTCACCAAAAGCAAGAGAGTCAACATCCACCGTCATGCGCGGTCCTGCAGGTGGAACAACAAACAGCCGTACCGGTATTCGCAGTGTGTCGGCGAGATCGGAATTTGTAGCCTCCACCTTGAGCTGACCGAAATAATTTCCGGGGTTGTTGTAGACTTCAGGATCGGTCGCGTCAAAATATGCCTTCATGAGAATCGAATCTCCAACCGCAACTGTTCCCGCGGTCGGGTCTATCGAGAACCACGTTCCTCCACTCACATCGATTCCACAGTGGGCAACAAGCGTTGAGGTGTTCGCATACGGCAGCGGGCAGCTCGCACCAACGAGGGAAGCGTTTCTCTTCACACCGGAGATACCGGTATGGAATGTCGACATGCCTGTTCCAGATCTGGCGCATTGGTTAATGTCGATAACCAGACTTTGAGACGGGTCATATGCAAAAGGTACATCCAACTGGATGCTCACCCATTCACCGGTTGCCGCCGCCAGATCAACCGATGCACGGAAATACACTGGCTGCAACGGACCTGAATACCAATCGCCCGCCGGGAGATCCGTGAGTGTGGTCTGACCCATCGCAATCGATAGATCGGTGTACGTTCCGCTGCCTCCTGTTGAGATTCTGAAGTACAGAGTTGTAATCCTACCTTGCGGGGCCGGCGTTGGCTGCCCAAAATCTCCCGGAAGATAGAGCCATTGAATTCGCTTTCCGGCAGTAACATTAAATGGAAATGTATTGCCAGCTCCGCCTGTATTGAAATTGTAGTACTGCGGATCCACCAGGGAGGCCTCAATTCTTTGGGAGACAGACACACCGGAAGCCGGATCGTGTCCGTCAGCAGCCGCGTCCGACCAACCGATCTGATTGTTAGCAGGGGCTTTTGCCGGTCTGACGACAGCGGGAACAACGATTGGTTTTCCCGGAGTACCGTTGGGGCCAGTCTGCGGGAACATTATTGCTGTAGCAACAAAATCACCAGAACCAGTCCCGTTATTTCTCATGTAGAACAGAATGGAGTCGCGTGTCCCACCCTCGATGGATTGTGTCAACGAATCGACACTCGCGAGGAAATCAGGGACACCGACGCTGGTACCCATCAAAGCAACAGTCTGAGCGGATGCCGCGTTGGAAACAAAACTCAACGTACCCGTCTGCAGACCAGGAGGCGCGGGTGCCATAAACGTGACATCAACATCTTGTGTTCCCAATGAGCCAAGGGTGAAACTCGTTGGATTTGCCGTAAAGTTTGGATTGGAAATATTGATGTCTGTAACGTTCACGGTTTGCGCGCCAATGTTCCGGACGGTGACTGTCAATGTACTCTCTGCATTAACGG
Source organism: Bacteroidota bacterium (assembly GCA_036397975.1). Lineage (GTDB taxonomy): Bacteria > Bacteroidota > Ignavibacteria > UBA10030 > UBA6906 > SZUA-287. Next base: position 2,356 of record DASWHW010000129.1, on the reverse strand, counting down.
GGACGTTTCCGAATTCGAGCGCGTCGGAATCAACGACTAGAATTCCGGTATCACTCGGCTCAACAAACATCCGCGCCGGTATTCTCAACGTATCGGCCAGGGATGAGTTGGTTGCCATGAAGTCAAGACGTCCAAAATATTCGCCCGGATCGTTGTAAACAGCCGGGTCGGTAGCATCGAAGAACGCTTTCATAAGCACCGAATCTCCAAGTGCCACGGTTCCCTGTGTGGGAGCGACTGAGAACCACACGCCGCCTCCCAGCTCGATATTCCACGTTGATGAAATCTCAAACGCATCAAGAGCTCGATTGTACACTCTGAACTCATCCAGTAAACCACCGGCGGGGAGTCCGGTCACAGTGCTGTAGCCTCCCACAAGCATTCCGGTTCCACTAATGCTGTATGTGGCAGTTGCCTGGGCGGTCAGTGCGCCGTTAAAATAAGCCTTCAACTGATTCGAAGGAAGGGCGGGATCGTATGTATATGTGACAACATTCGGTCCGGGCGCCGCTCCGAGAATGTAGAGATCCGGGCCACCCCCGCCTCTTAGCGCTATACCACCGGCTCCTGCCACGCCACCAATGAAGCAACGAAAGGTGCTAGCTCCAACATCACCAAACAGGTAATAAAGGGTGGTATTGACCGGAAGATTGCTTATCCACAAGCTGATTGTCCACGCGCCAGTCCCCAGGTTGGTCGCCCATCCGGTGTTCACGTTGTTTGATCCCGAAGTACCGCCGTTGCCCACGAGCGCGCTCGTAAATTGCCCGCTTCCTCCCATCGTCAAGCCATTGACAGGCGCTGGATTGGTTCCAACACCAGGGCTTGCGAAGTTAGTTGTTGCGTTGCCACCGGTTTCGTCGAACTTATAGTAGAGGAGTTCAGGAACTTGCTGCAGGGGAGATGAGCTGTTGAGTGAAAGCTCATTGAACTGCTGCGATTGCGGCGTTTTAGGTGCTTGAAATCTTGTCACAGGTCCGTTCGCGAACTCATCCTCAGGATGAACGATGGGCACATAAGGATTCACCCTGCTTGTTGACTGTGCTCTCCGAACCGACATTGGTATGATGATCGGCTGGTTGGCTGCACCATTCAAAGGGGCTCGTGGAAACATCACCGCACGAGCTGCAAACTCTCCAGCGGTGGTCCCTTCATTCCTTACATAAAAACTGATTGAATCGCGAACTCCTCCTTCTACTATTCTCGACAAGGAGTCAATACTTGTTAGGAACACAGGAACGCCGATACCTGTCCCATCAAGGACCACGTCCTTGCGCGGCGTGTAAACGGAGTTGCTGATAATGACAACTCTTCCAGTATCAACACCTTCAACAGCCGGAGTATATGTAACATATACGGTCACAGAGTCTCCTGCGGGGATTGTTGCAGAAGGCGGCGACACAGCAAAATCGGGATTGGTAGTCGTCAGAGAGCTTAAGTTCAACGGACTTGTTCCCTGATTACGCGCGACAAGGCTATCCACGCTCATTCCGGGCACGGGCGTTTCGGGGAAGGAGATTTCTGATTTCGTCACCACCAAGTCAAGCGGCGTCATTGCAAAATTCTGTGTGAGCGTATCGGATCGCGTTAGTGTGACCGCTAGTGTCGTATCAAGAAAGCCGAACTTTCGAGCGCGAAGTGTGAAATTGGCCGTGGTTCCAGGTGTGTCAACAAGGGCCCCAACAAAGTAGAACCCTGAACCGTCGGTGGTTGAACCTGTCTTTGGGACGTTCTCCACAAAATCAATTACCACTCCGCCGAGAGGGGCTCCTCCATTCAGGTTTGTTACAATTCCTTGAGCCCAGCCGAAGTTCTCCGTCGTGGGGATTCTCTTGTAGTAGACGTTTGGATCTTTGCGGGGTGCGCCGCCGGGAAGGTCGTCGCGATTGTCAGCCCAAAGCACGTGAAACGCGTCTGAGGTTGCAACAGCATGATTGTAGTCGCCCATGTAGACGCTGTTGATAACTGCGTCTCGACCGAATTCCGGTAGCGAGGCAACATCGCTTACTGCGAAGCTCGGATCAAACGTTACCGTTGACCCGGAAACAGAACCGATGCGACCGTAAAACTTGAACAAGTTGTTGGCCGGATCTTCCTGACGGCTGTAGTAGAAAACTCCTACCTGGCTGCCGTTCGGCGAAATAGCGATTGTTGGCTGCCACTGATCAGTTGTAGTTACATCGTCATTGATCTTGGCAGGGACTGACCAATTCGTTCCTCCATTCGTCGACACCACAAGAAAAATATCTGCCTTATCTGTTCCCGCCCCTTTGTTATTGTAGGTGACGAAGACATCGCCGTTAATTGGATTGACCGCTACATGCGGGAATTCACTGCTTCGAAAAGAGGAAGCAGT
>DASWHW010000128.1:0-22706 GCA_036397975.1 Bacteroidota bacterium | reverse complement strand
AATCTGTGCGGCGTATGTGGTATCGGGTTGGGCTACCATTGGGATGGTAATCAACGGGCCGTTGTTCAAACTGTAGATCAATTCAACGGATGCAATCGGAAGTCCGCCGAATTGCTGTTCGGCTCGAACACTTATTCTTGCTGCGCTGTCCGATGGCACTACGACCGGGTTCCTCCGGTGCTGAGTAATACTCGGTAGCACAGTCCCGAGAGCGACGTCCCCGTAGTATATCGGGGCGACTCGATACCCCCGCGGAGCTTCGCTTCCTGCAACGGTTGTGATAAATCCTCTCATTCCATTTACGATGGTTCCAGGAAGCGGGTACTCGATAAACCAAATGCTGTCTGGCCCGGGATGGTCAAGGCTTGACCCTTGTAACGTGAAAAATTTTGATGCATCATAATCCGTGAGTTGATTTCCGGACCCATCAACCATGCTAAAGGTACCACGGGGTATATTGACGCGAGCATCAACAGTCAATGGAACTGCTAGGTCAACCAAGAGACCTTCATATGGCTCTCCTGTGCTGTATTTGATTCGCCCTCCTCCTTGAAAAATCCCTTCATAAAAATCCGGAATCGTTTTCGGGATGTGAGATGGGATCGGCGCTGATGATATTATTTCAATAGGAACACCGGGGATGGGGACAAACTGTGTTGCACTGTTCATTGTGCCCGCGGGAAATTCATCGACACGGCCTGTCATTTTGATAATATCGCCCCTCTCGACATTAAGGAAACCATCGAGAACGGCCTGGCTTGTATCACCTGAGCTTCCAACACGAACCAGCATCCCTCCCCATGGAGCCCAGTTGCTCGTCGTATCTAAGAGCAGCATTGTCCAACCTCTCTGTGTGAAGGTGAGAGTCTTCGCTGGAGCCACACACAATGCCGTGACAACAACGGTGTCTTGAAAAAGCGGTGAACTCTGAAGAGTCCAGCGACTATTGATGTTGATCGTCAATGTATCTGCGATTAAGAGGGAGTCGAGCGGTACCTCCTGTACTTGACGAATGGTGACTTCAGGGAATTGTGCCTGAGCGGCTACAACGCCAAGCAGCAGACAGAAAGCTACTGTAGAAAGATGCCTCATGGTATTCTCCTTCTTTTGATTGAAAAAAATGTTCCTACTTCACGATCAAAAATTTTCCCGTCTGAATCTCTCCGGAGTCGGCGTTGCGAACGCTGTACAGATACAATCCGGTCGCGATCACTTGATCGAACTTGCTGATGAAATCCCATGCGTGTTCTCCCCCTGCAAACTGGAGCGGCGTTTGTGAACCGCCAAACCGCTGAAACCATTCGATGTCAGAACCGTCGTATGTATTGCTGTCGTGTCGAATATCGTCGATCACGTCGCCGGCAAGCGTGTATATTCTGATTTCGCATCGTTCAGGCAGGTTGTAAAAATAGATTTTCCGGTTTCTCTCACCGCTCCCATCCCATGCAGCATTCGCATAATATGGATTGGGATAGACGCCCACGGGAGTGCTGCTTGATCGTGCTGGTGGTGTGCCGGCGACAGCCCGGCGAATCTCGCGTTTGCTTTCCAGCGCTGTTATTCCTGAAGCAGAATCCCCGCGGTCGAAAGCTGACACACCATACAAGTATTGCCAGCCGTTCAAGTGCGGCACGTTCGCACCTTCGGGAGGAAACCGGTACCAATAGGCGACTGTATCATCCGGGAAAAATTTCGCTTGCGGAAGAAGGATGGAACCGAACCCCGTGTTGAAGCCAAAGTTGTTTCCAGGAACGTCGAATTCCCCGGCAACAGTCAGAGTGAGCAAGAGATTTTCCGGTGACGTAAAATCAGCGCCGGCGTTGGAACGATACACACGGTATCCTTCGAAGTCCATTTCCCGTGTTATCGGATCGACCGAGAATTCGGATGAGCTTTTGTCCCAGTAGACGGCAATGAATTCATTTGCAACATCCGTCCGAACTTTCGGGGGCCTCGGCGGTTGCGGTAGTTGATAATGGTCGAGTCGGCCGTTGCCGTTCAGATCTTCTCCCGGATCGATGAGATTATTTCCGTTGATGTCCTCCCCATCGTACGCCTGCTGGCAGAAGTTTGCGTTGGAGTAGAGTGTTTTGCGTTGTTCAGGGGTGTCAAACATCGCATGTGAAGTTCCAAACTTTCTCGCACAGACAACGCCGAACACGACGTTTAAAGTATCGCCTGGAAAGAGGCGCTGAAAGGGACCGACAGACAAGAGCGTTGTCATGTTATCGGCACGAGTGCGCAGAGGTGCAATCTTGTCCACCGGTGTCCGGGGAAGTGACTGTCGCAAACGATTGTAGCGGCTCCGGGCATTCACATCGCTCGCGTCATCATCGGGAGAAAAATAGTCAATGTCGCCACTCGAGCTTCGGAACCGCCAGGCATTGTAATATACTTTCGCTTGAACGCTGTCGAGTTGTGAAATCCCTTTGGGGAACGGTGCCGTGCCGAGGAGCTTGATACCGAGGTAACTGTCTGCCGGGGGCGGTGTCGGAATACCATCAAAGTCGAATGTGTACATCATCCTGAGTGAATCGACAAACCCGTTGGCATCATGATCAAAGTAGCCGGGCGTCCCTGGTCGAACATTGTTCGTGTTTCGTATGACCGCGTTGTTCCAAAATCCCACATATACCGAATCCAATGTATCAACGCTCGTGTTTTGAATCGTGTAATTGAGAATTACGAAGAAATCGGCGAAGGGAAAATTCCATGCATAGCTCTCCTGGTGAACGTCAATCTTCATTGGAGTATGCTCAGGAATCGTATCGCCGGTGGATGGGTTCCGCCGATTGCGATCGGTGAAGTCAGCGACAAAATCCTGATGGCTGATCGCGTTCTCGTCGAAGAATTGGGATTCTGACAGGGTTGAACGCTGAAAGATGTTTGAACCAAGAGGAGCGGTAAATTCGTAGCTTTCTCCGATCCGTGATGCCGACGAACGATCTGTTGCACCGGTGCTCACATGGATTTCACCACCGTTCACAAGCGCGCCTACCCATAATCCGCCTTGATAGAGATGCTCAATTCGTGAGCCGAGAGGGTATTCGCACGAGGGCTGCTCGGGCCAATAAGAGTTACGCGTTCCGATCGTACCGAAGTTGGAAATGGTAAGCCCGATACTGCCGGCAGTGGTAAAATTTCGGTCGGAATCTTCCGTGGTTTTTCGTACGCCATCGCTTCGCCAATCGTCCGGGAAGAACCCCAGAAAACATAGTGCAAGAATGATGGTTGTGAATTTTCTTGTGCGGTACATTGCGTGCGAAAAAAGGGTACGTGTGTGAGATAGGTGGCGCAGAAGAAATATATTGCTTTGCCCCTGGAAAGGCAACAAAATCGGGCCTGGAGGCGAAGAAAAGAAAGAGTAGTCGGTAGATGGTCAGACTACTTCGCGGCAACCTTATCTTTGTAGATCAGCAACTCCTGACCGGCATAGATAGTATTTCGCCGAAGGTCGTTCCACTTTTTGATGTCGATCTCTTCCACGGAATGAGCCCGTGCAATATCCCACAAAGTGTCCCCGCTCTTCACGCGGTACGAGATCGCGCGAACATCCGAGGGGAGGTTTTTGACATCAACGTTTTGGTTGGAGGAGGAAGTGCTGACGTTAGCTGCCTCAACGTAAATAATCAGCTCCTGTCCTGCATTGATTCTGGAAGAGCGAAGATTATTCCATCCCTTGATCTGTTTGATGGAAACGTTGTGTTCCTGCGCGATCTTTTCCAGTGTGTCTCCAGGCCGCACTGTGTAGCGGGTACCGCCGCCGTTCGCGTCGTCGGAGGGGGCGGGCACCGTGGTCGCTGTTGTTCCCTCTTTTTTGGCAAAGCTCATCGAGTTGATCTTCTCATATTTTGCAAGATCACTCTTCTTAACCCATACTGTCAGGCGTTGACCTGGATGAATGGTGCGTCCATAAGGAAGATCGTTCCAATTTCGAATGTCTGCGGCGCGGCAACTGTACCATTCGGCAATGTGTCCGATGGTATCTCCTTTCTTCACAATGTAGGTAAGCTCCTCGGAATTGTCTCTGTTAGCAGGGGCATACCGCTTCGAGGCTGCAAGTGCTTTCTCCACACGGCCTGTATTGACTTTTTTTCTTGTCGCGGTACGCTCGCTCACGTTGTCTCTCCGTTCCATCACCGATGCGTACTGCGTCGAGCCCCTGGGTATAGGAATCATCAGTGATTTTCCTATCGAGAGTCTTCTTGCAGATTTGATCTTGTTGACCTCCATAACGATATCAGTGCCGATCCCATATTTGCGTGCGATGCCGCCAAGTGTTTCACCGCGCCGGACCATATGCATGATCCAGTTCCGTTTTTGATCATCGGGGATCGCTGCATATCGTTTCACAAAATCCTTGCTTCCCCCGGGTGGAACACGAAGTTCATATGCTCTGGTCGCGGGGGGTGTACACCAATGGACAAGCTCCGGGTTCAGTTCGCGGAGAACGGACGCCTCGGTGTTTGCGCAACTGGCGAGCGTCTCGAGGTCGACACAATCATCCACCGAAACTGTTTCAAACTCCAGCTCGTCTGCCAGGTCAATTCCATGAAACCCATATTCCTTCGGATTCATGAAAATAATTGCCGTCGCGATGAACGACGGAACATAATTGCGTGTTTCGCGCGGCAGATAGCGTCGCATGGTCCAGAAATCCGTTGAACCGCTCCGTCGAATGCCGCGGTACACCCGTCCTGCACCCGAATTGTATGCGGCCATGGCAAGATACCAATCGCCAAACTCCGCATGCAGGTCATTGAGATGACGTGCGGCCGCCCGGGTGGCTTTTTCAAAATCCCGTCGCTCGTCATACCAGGAGGTGGTGCGCAAACCGTACATGCGTCCGGTGCCTTTCATGAACTGCCACATCCCTACTGCTCGCGCCCAGGAACGAGCCACCGGGTTTAAGCCGCTCTCCACCATCGCCAGATATGTGAGCTCTTCCGGGACTCCTTCCTCTCGAAGAATCCTTCGGAGAATCGGAAAATACTTTCCGGATTGGTAGATCCACCGTTCCATGTGCACGCGGCCTTTCCCCTGGAAAAAGGCGATATGTTGATCGACGATCTTGTTCGTGACGAGGGGGATCGTGGTGCCGCCGATGACTTCGGTGGGCGGTCCCGCATCGACAGAGTCCTGTGACTCGGTAAATTGATTCAGCTTTTCACGAAGAGCAAAGATAGAGCTTTCGGTGTCGAGCGTATCAATCTTGGCGATATGTGTTTCATAGTCATCGATGACAGTTTTGGAGAGATCGCTGAAATCTCTGTTCGACTCGATATCGGGATAGTAACTCAAGTCGTTCAGTATGGATATTGATTCTTCGAACTGAGTGACAGTTCGTTCCCTGTCGCCGTTGAGTTGCGCGTTCGTTGCAGAAAGGTAATGTTGGCGGGCAAGCTCGAGCATCGCCGATACGAGAGAGTCACTGACAAATAAATCTTCTTCCACGCTTGAGTCAATCACCGACTGTGTGTCTGACTGACCCATCGTCGTAGATTGCTGCTGGTCCAGCACCGCCGCTTCCTTACTCGTCGTATCGCTGGAAGAGCAACCCAGAACCAGAAGTGTCAGTACAGTTAATAGTCCGCAAAGAAAAAGGCGCATCACATTCCCCTGTTCATGGATGACAAAGTTCCGGTCAAGATACTTGTTCCATGATCAAGTATCAAGAACGTACATGGGTGTTGGCAGCAAATTACGCGATATCAAGTAGAGATGGTGTGACGGGCAGGACCTGCTACGATGAAAACGCCCGATCAGAGGGGAATGTTCCCGTGTTTCTTTCGCGGGTTCGCAACGACTTTGTTTTCGAGAAGCTTCAATCCCCGAATCAACCGTGGACGTGTCTCCAGCGGCTCGATGATGTCATCGACGTATCCTCTTCGGGCAGCGAGATACGGGTTGGCAAATTTCTCGCGATACTCAGCTTCTTTTTCCGCCAAGGCTTTCTCCTTGTCGCTGGCTTGTTCAATTTCTTTCTTGAAGATAATCTCTGCCGCACCTTTCGGCCCCATCACTGCAATCTCTGCTGAAGGCCATGCATAATTCAAGTCGCCGCGGATGTGCTTCGAACTCATGACGTCGTAGGCACCGCCGTAAGCCTTCCGCGTGATGATGGTGAGTTTTGGGACTGTGGCTTCGCAAAAAGCATAGAGCAACTTCGCGCCATTCGAAATAATTCCTCTCCACTCCTGGTCTGTCCCCGGGAGAAAACCCGGAACATCTTCAAACACCACAAGTGGGACGTTGAAAGCGTCGCAGAAGCGAACGAACCGAGCTCCCTTTTTTGAGGATTCTATATCAAGCACGCCTGCAAGAAACGCCGGCTGGTTCGCAACAATACCAATCGGCCTCCCCCCCAAACGAGCAAATCCGACAATAAGATTGGGAGCATAGAGTTTGTGGATTTCCAGAAAATCACCGTCGTCCACCACAAGGTGAATTACATCCTTTATGTCATAAGGCTTGTTCGGATTCTCCGGCACAATTGTGTTCAGTTTCGGATCGCGTCGGTTGGCGTCATCCTCACACTTGCGAACGGGTGGATCATCCAGGTTGTTGGCGGGAATGAACGAGAGAATTCGACGGATTTGTTCAAGGCACTCCACCTCGTTCTCACAAGCAAAATGGGAAACACCACTCTTGGACGCATGGGTCACAGCACCACCAAGTTCTTCTGATGAGACCTCTTCGTGCGTCACCGTTTTTACCACATTCGGACCAGTGACAAACATATAACTCGTATTCTTTACCATCAGCGTAAAGTCAGTGATTGCAGGAGAATAGACCGCTCCACCTGCGCACGGACCGAGTACCGCGGAGATCTGTGGAACAACACCCGAAGCAAGGGTATTACGTAAGAAAATATCGGCGTAGGCACCGAGGCTCACAACCCCTTCTTGAATGCGAGCGCCTCCCGAATCATTTAAGCCAATAATCGGGCATCCAATCTTCATTGCAAGATCCATAACCTTGCAGATTTTTTCGGCGTGCGCTTCCGAAAGTGACCCTCCAAACACAGTGAAATCCTGACTGAACACACATACTGTTCGCCCCTGTATTGTCCCCGTCCCCGTCACTACACCGTCGCCGGGAATTCGCATTTTGTCAAGTCCGAAGTCGCTTGAGCGGTGCTCCACAAACATATCCATCTCCTCAAAGCTCCCATCATCCAGAAGAATTGTTAGACGCTCTCTCGCTGTGAGCTTCCCTTTCTTGTGCTGAGCCTCGATTCGTTTTTCGCCGCCACCCAGGAGCGCTTGTTCACGAAGTGTGTTTAGATATTTCAGAGAGTTCTTTGACATAGTAACCCGTTTTATTCAGTTGGTCTAATAGATGATGAAAAAAGAAGTTAGTCTGATTGAGCTAAAATATATCAAAGCACTATAGGATTGTCAATCAAATCCACAGTCATGAACTAGTCAAACCCATCTTTCCAGTTTTCCCTCCTCACGTAACTTCCTTCTTTCCCAATACACCTGCCCCACAATTGCTCCAAGCACAAAAACAAGTGAGCAGAAGTAAACCCAGATGAGGATAACAAGGATGAACGCGTAGGAGCCATAAATTTTCCCGAGGGCCGAGAATCGGCCAAGATAAACAGAGAAAAGCTTTGATGCGACGATCCAGAGAATCGTTGTGGTGAGTGTCGAAATAAGACCCGCTGCCCGTGGTGGCTTCGTGTCCGGAATGTATCGGTAGACAATATAGAACATGCATGCGGTCAGGACACCGAAGATTATCCCGGGAATGAATTTGTTGGCCTGGGGAAAATCGATGAAGGCAAATTGAGGATACTCAAGCGCGATGCTCTCTATGAAGGAACCGATCCACAAGGAGACACTGGAAACCACGAAAAGAATAAAGACCACAAACACAAAGCCGACATGGTGTGCCAGGCTCACGAACAGGTTTCTCGTTTTCGGCAGGTGGTAAACGGAGTGCAAAACGCTCCTGAGGGCATCGAACAGCGCAGTCCCAGTCCACACAAGAACGATAACGCCAAAGATTCCTATCGATCGTCGATATTGAACGATATCTTCCACAACTTTCATTATCGATTCACGAATGCTCCCTGCAAACGGCTGTTGCGGAAAGATGGTGTTCATGGCCTCGTTGAGCTGGTGCATTGCGATGGATGATGAATTGAGGAAGGATCCTAAAACGGACGCAGAAAGCAGCATGAGGGGAATCATCGTGAGAATGCTATTGAAAGCGAGTCCCGACGCAAGAAAAAGGATATCCTCCTCGAATAATTTCTTTGTCAGTGAACGAAGATAAAACCAGACGGCCTCCCCCACATGAAGCGTTAACCGTACGGTTTTAATGACGAACTCAACCATCGCTTATCTTCTATAGAGGAGACTGTGAAGCGCGATCACTTACACTGGTCGAAGATGGGCAAATTTCAACATGAGATGCTTGCGACCGACAGATTCAAAATCGACGATCGCCCGAAGGTTCTCACCATTGCCATCAATTGCCAGGATACGACCCTTGCCGAAGGATTCATGCGTGACGATGCTTCCGACGTGTGCGTTGAATACCTCCTGTGACTCCTCCTCGGAGTCAGGAGGCGGATCACGAAAGTACTGATCAACGTCAGTCGTCAGTTGTTTCTTTCGCGCGACGGGTGAAGAGATGGAACGAGCCTGAGAATTTGTTCTGCGGTAGGGTCCGGCAGACCGCGCGTAGCTGTTTCTTGTTTCCACATGGGATTGATCGATCTCATCCAGAAAGCGAGACTTGACCGCATACGCTCTTTCACCGAAGCGATAGCGAGAGAGAGCGTACGAAAGATAGAGTTTCGTCATCGCCCTGGTGATTCCAACATAGAACAGGCGACGTTCTTCTTCGATTTCCACATCCTCGTCCACAGAGCCGCCAACCGGAAAGAGTCCTTCTTCGATTCCCGTAATAAAGACGACAGGAAACTCCAAACCCTTTGCCGAGTGAAGCGTCATTAACGTTACCGCGTTACGAGAGAAGTCCGCAGAGTCAACGTCCGAGACGAGCGAAACCTCTTCCAGGAACTGCTCGAGCTTCGCCTCCGGGTACTTATCTGCGAAATCAGCTATGCCGGAGACAAACTCCAGAAGATTTTCTCTCCGCTCTCGGGACTCCACGGTGTTTTCCTCTTTCATCATTTGCAGGAACCCTATATCATCCAGCATTGACCGCGCCAATTCGCTAACGGACATTTCTTCCTTGAGGCTGATGTACTTGTTGACCATCGCGTGAAACTGCCGAATCGACTTCGTTGTCCGATCGGCGATGCTGGAGGGCAAATCCTTAGTCCCGAGCGCATTGAAGAGAGAAAGTTTTCTCTCAGCCGCAAACGCTTTTAATTTCTTAATCGTTGTATCACCGATAGAGCGAACGGGTACATTAATCACGCGGAGAACACTCTCTGTGTCTTGAGGGTTAGCGACAAGCCGCAAGTACGCTAGAACGTCTTTGATCTCGCGTCTCTTATAGAAAGCCACCCCACCGACGATGCGATAGGGAATTCCGTTGCGCCGAAGGGCATCTTCCAGCGAGCGTGACTGCGCGTTGGTGCGATAGAGTATCGCAAATGATTTGAGGTCAAGCTTTCGTCGCAGCGTTTCTTCCTGCAGGCAATGAACGATGCGATACCCTTCTTCTTGATCGTCGCTGCACACGTTCAATGTAATCGGTTCTCCGTCGGCGTTGTCCGTCCACAGGTCTTTCGGGATTTGACCCGCGTTTCGTTTGATCACGGAATCTGCTGCAGCGAGAATCGTTTTTGTGGACCGGTAGTTCTGTTCCAGCCGGAATACAGTGCAATCCGAATAATCTTTTTCGAAATCAAGGATATTCCTGATATCGGCGCCCCGGAAACCATAGATACTCTGTGCATCATCTCCCACAACACAGACGTTCCTGTGCTGCTTCCCAAGCTGCTGAATGAGCCGGTACTGAACACGATTCGTGTCCTGGTACTCGTCTACCAGCACATACTTAAACCGATGGTGATAGTGTTCGAGGATATCGGGATGGCGTTCGAACAACTCGATAGGTTTCAAAAGCAAATCATCGAAATCCATCGCATTGCTGTTCTTGAGAATGGTCTGGTACTCGGTGTACACCTGCGCCACCCGCCGCCCAAAAGGATCAACTACAGATTGGCCGTATTGACTTGCCGATAACATTTGGTTCTTTGCTACGCTTACCCGCGACCGAATGCCTTGAGGACTGAACTGCTGTTGAGAAATCCCAAAGCTATTCATAATCTGTTTAATCACCGAGAGAGAGTCATCGCTGTCGTAAATGCTGAAGGCACGGGAGTATCCCAGATGTTCGCATTCCCTTCGCAGAATTCTCGCAAAAACGGAGTGAAACGTCCCCATCCAAAGCCCTGTGTCCGGGCGGCGCAGCAGGGCACGTATGCGCTCACGCATTTCATTAGCAGCTTTATTTGTGAACGTCAAAGCGAGGATCGAATCAGGCCGAACGCCGAGGTCGAGGAGATGCGCAATCCGGTAGGTCAACACACGTGTTTTCCCGCTGCCCGCTCCGGCAATAATCATCACCGGACCGTTGACGGCTTTCACAGCCTCTTGTTGAACGTTGTTGAGATCCCTGAGGTGCATGCCCGCGTCGGTGGCTTGAAAGGTGTACTAAAACAGAAGACACAAAAACACAAAGAAAGAATAATCGTGCAGTTCTGTACTACACTTTGTATTCGCTAGAATGTGAACGACGTAACGATAATACTGAAAAGGAACGGAGAAGGCAAGATGTTTTTGGATTAGGTGAGCAGAAACGGGATGGAAATTTTTGCAGGGGCTATGTCAGATCATCAATGACCCTTCCAACTTCAGAAGAAATTCTTTTGTCTTCACCCCTGCAGTGTAACCGACGAGCGATCCATCGGTTCCGATTACTCTATGGCACGGAATGATGATCGGGACCGGATTGTTCGCGTTTGCTCTTCCGATCGCCTGGTAACCGCGACTGGTGCCTATCCGTTTCGCCAGTTGCTTGTACGAGATCGTTGTGCCGTAGGAAATTTTCATCAGTTCTTTCCACACACGCATCTGGAATGGTGTACCCATGAGATCGACAGAACAGGTGAATCGCGCCAGTTTCCCGGAGAAATATCGGTTCAGTTGATCAATCACTTCCTTGTTTCGCGATTTGTTTTCGCGCACCTCCTTGTCAGAAAAATTTTTGTGAAGCCACTTCAGAAAATCCTTCTTTGTCTCGCGTGGAACGCTGACCTTACAGACGCCCTTGTCGGTTGAAGCAACGTAAATAAGTCCAACACGTGAATCAAATGAGGTGCAGTGAACCATGAGGCGATGTCGAGATGAGAGCGAGAGTTAATGCCGAAGGAAAAAAACACGCGGTCATGCACAGCGTGTGCAGGGGAGTATACCGAATCCCATCCATAAACGCAAGAGGACCATGATTGTCAATAGTTCCGCCATTCCTAAAAAAATGCGCGGACCTCTGCTTGTGCGTTGTGAATCGGTGAGCGACCACCCTCCGTTCGTCCGTTGTAACTGAGAGTTGCTTGAACGAAATGGACAAGTCGATAGTCGATAGACACTCTCCAGAGCCAGGTCTTGCCAGGAATACGACCACCGGTAAGCTCGAACGGCAACTCAGTGGTTGTTCGTGAAACATTCAGCTCTTCCCTTCCTACTTCAAGTCGAGCTTGACCTGCTCCTCGAAAAGCATACACAAACCGTAGGACCTGAGTATTTACCGAAGCATCAACGGGCGGATTCTGGAAATCGTCCGTGGATGTTCCGCCGTCGAAGTTCATCCCAACTTCAATCTCCTGTTCCGGCCTGTAGGAGAGGTCAAAACTGAAAGCATTCGCTGTAATTTGATGCGGTCGGCCAAATACATTGCTTTGTAAGTTGTCGACTTTGTTGACGAATTCGATTTGATTTGCGATTTCCGTCACTAGTTGCCACCTGATTCTCAGAGATCTTTCGCGTCCGAACCCTTTTTCCAATCCGGTACTGAAATTGTTCAGAGAATTTCTTTGTGAAAATCGAATGCGGGCGGAAAACTCGGGGCGTCCCTCAAAAAAATGAACGTCCTGGGTGAACAGGTTCGAACCACTGATAGTGGTAGAATCATTTAAGAAGTTCTTGAGCGAGAGCAGGTAAATTTTTGCGAGATCTTTTTCAGTGCTCTTTTCTTCTAAACGAACGTAGGTTTCTGTTGAGATGATCGAAAGGAATTTCTCCAACGCCCCATCTGGATTTCCTATTATTAATGAGGGACGGAGACGTACCCTCAATCCGGTTCTTAGGTCTATCACCGGGAAAAGCTCTTCCGTCGGAACGCTGACCACCACGAAATCACCATCAAAGCGTGTCATCTCGAACTCAGATTCATCGGCAACACCGTTCGCGTTGAGATCTCCGACATATCTATAGTTGCCGCTTCCCGGGGCAACTTTTAGAAACACTCGTTCAAGCTTAGACGACCGCTCGGTCGCAACATCATAGAGAAAATCGGTTTCCAATGCCCTATTGAAAGGAGAATAGCGTGTTTGACTCCGAACGAGAACGGTTTTGTTTTCTATTCTTCCTAAACGCCGGAAGGTCTCTGATGGTCTCCGAGATCGGAGAACGATATTCAGATTTGAACTCAGCGATTGGCGGTCATCAATCAACGCTTCATATGTCTGAGTGACGGACCTCGATTCCCTGGAAAGGCTTCCTGCTAAAAGACTATCGTCGCCTCTCACATCGACTCTAGCGCTAACGGTTGCCGGTCCAATATTCTCCCAGCGAATCCCCCCTCCCAGCGACTCATATCCGAATGACCCAAGAACCAGCGAATCCCCCGGAATCGACCGAATTCTCCTCCTTTCCGTCTCAACACTCGCAAACGGCGTGACACTGGAAAAGCTCTTCTCAATTCGGCCTTTGTGTCGATTCCAAGAAGCATCAGTTCCAAATCGATTATCCTCGCTCTTCAACCTCTCAAATTGGTATTCGGAGACAGGTAGCTCCTCGCCGACACTATTAAAGAATGCATTGGTCCGGGTAGTGCTAAAGAATTCGCCTCTGTGAAATGTCCCAACCCCCCCCCCGAAGGAGAGGTCTTTCGTTGGCGAATAACTAATCAATCCCTCTGTCGTTCGCTCATCTCCAGCGAGTATCGAGTCCGTTCCCCATTTTCTATTAAAATCGACATCATCTATTCGGTCTATCGGGTTGAATCGATCACCAAGGAATCGGTGTTTCACTGAAAATGATGCTGCCCCGAGGGTACTCCCTGCTATTTCAATTGTTGCGGGAGCATAGGAAGCTCCAAGAGAAAATGCTTTCCCATTATTTTTTTCGTCATCGAGAGCTGAAAACCTGTTCGGGTCAAATACGGATTGAGCGAACTCTGCACTTGCGGTTAAATCGGTACGAGGATGTGTCTCAACTCTCAGGTCTAATTGTTGATGATCGGTTGGCATCGGCAGGAATTGAATAGGGAGGTAATCGCCTGCTCCAGGTCCTTTCCAGGCAAAGACGCCCAGTCCCTGTCGAGTGTAATCTCCTTTTCCAAACCCAACTTGAGAGAAGCGTACAACATATGTCGCCCGTGTTCCAGGCGCATATCGGTAGATAACTACGGGAGAACCATTGGCAAGAATCGAGTCGATTCGAATATAGAATCCGTTAGAATCAACTTGTGTAACTCCACTGACAACAGCGTTTTCACGCCTATTTCCTGCAGCAGAAAGTATGGTTTTCGCACTATCAGTTATTGCGAAGTCAATGGGGTTATCAGGATCATCGGCCTCGCGGAAGAATGACGCTCTGAAGACCAGAGACCTGTCAATCAAGTTTGCCTCCGTTGACGCCCCAATCAGAGATCGGGAGAACTGGCGGTCGCTGTACTCGAAGTCAACCACAATACGTGAGGAAGATGTAATCGGTCGGCGGGTTGTAAACCGAACCTCTCCAATTCCATAATCGATCGTATAGTCATTTGTTTCACCCCGGAGCATGCGTTCCCCGTTTAGATACACTCTTTCGGTGCCTGCAAGGACAATAATATTCCGTTCGCCATTTCTTCCTGTAAGGCGGTATGGCCCCTGAACACTCTCCAATCCTTGAAATGGCATTGAGTGAAACTGTCCTTTCGCTACGGCTCCGGCAATGACCGTTGTGCCGCTGTTGTTGCCAATTCTATACGTCGCCGTTCCTTGCCCACCGCTCAGCTTTCGTTTGATCCGACCAAATTCAGATCCTTCCGCCTCGAAATGAAAATCTCCGAGTGTTGCAGCATAGTCTGTTCCCTTAAGCTCAACAAACACGTTGTCAAACTCTTGCAAGGTTTGCGTCGTCCCTTCAGGTTGGATAGGGGTGTTTTCGTCGGTGAGGGATGCTGCGATTTCCAGATCATTGGAGATTCGTCCGGAGAATTGGAGACGCAAGCCCGAGTTCACTGTGAAGTCCCTATTTGACCCCACAACAAATCCCCTGAAGATACTGCCACTCTTTTGAATATCGGAGCCAAACATTTCGCTCAGGCTCAGAGGAGCGGAAACCGGAGCTACGCGGATGCTATCGTTGCCTGTCGAATCCCTTAGTACAATAGGCCGACGAAGGTAATACTTCTCTTTGAAGGCAAGAGGAAAATAGCGATAGGCAATGCGGACCTGAGGTACGAAATTGACACCCTCCCTTCGAAAGTCCTTGACAAAAGCACTATCGAAGCTTACTCTGCCGAATCGGTAGTCAATTGAATATTGGACCCCGCGAGCCAGCCGTTCCCCGGCAAACCAAACTGTCTCACTACGAGCAACAACAAATTGGTGTGGAAACGTCACGACGGAGTCTACACTCCAAGAGGAGATGTTGAGGAGGCGGTCGAACGTGTTTGATGGCGTGGACGGCTGCGTGTGAACTTCAATGGAAGAGATGAAGCAAAGGCCAAGTAAAGGTCTCAGCCAACATCGACCAAGAAAATATGTCAAGGCAATTCCGCTCATTCGACTCAGGTTGACATAGCGTGGAAATGATCGTAACGAATGAGACGGTGGCACTCCTTACATTGTCAATTGAGAGATCACGACTTGTGAGCCCGCAAACCGGATTGAGTTTCGGAACCCTTTTTCCTATATTTGCACCACTTTAAGAGCCAAAGTGGCGGAATTGGTAGACGCGCTGGACTCAAAATCCAGTGGAGCTTAAACTCCGTGAGGGTTCGAGTCCCTCCTTTGGTACATCAAAGCCCGTCTTGACGGGCTTTTTTCATTGTTGCCTTATTTGTTCTCCGGGTCAAACATCTCATCGAGCTTTTGCTTTCGATAGCCCTGAGGAATCTCAAAAAGTTCCATCGGAAGTCCACGCATATCCAGTTTCTTCACTTCCTGGAGCTCGACAAGAACATTGTCCAGAGACGTCGATGCGTACAGTGGAAAAATATTCATCTTTCTTAGTTCTGTGTTCCAATCATCCGAACCCGTCGAGGACTCTTCACCAGTGGTTTTCGCCAGAGAACGGGAAACCTGTACAAGACTCTTCGTCCCCCAAATTTCTGTCAACTCCCCCCGCCGCTTTAGAATAACCTGTTCACAAGAATATCCAAGAATCTTTTTCTTCTTCCCCGTTTTTGTCACTTTGAACTGATCTGTTTTGTCGCGTGGAAACGGTTGCGGTATGTTTTGGGGTTCTCCCTCCTGCTTGATTTCGAAATACGATTTCGCCAATTCGTTCAGCATCCATATTACCCCGAGGTCGTTTCGATAGATCATGGTTGAACTTGGGTTATCACCCCGGTAGACACTCTGGATCTTCAGTAGACTATCTTTAATCCACATCGTCATCACAAAGTACACCTTTTCGCCTACCTCGTCGGTCGTAATATTCTCAGTTTCTATCACTCCTTCAAACTGAGCCTGCGCGGGTGCTACGCCTACATGGAGCACCGCCAGGGTAACAAAAACCAGAAAGAAGTATCGACCTTGAATCACTCCTAAATTCAATCTCGCTCCTTACAAAATGTCGTTTCAAATCTCGTAACAAATCACGTCATATACAACATTGAATGGCTCATGAGACATGTATCATCCTGAATTGGCATTCTCCACCGGACGACACCGCTCAATTGGCGCTACCGTAGCAGAACCATGGGAAGGGTTTTCGGCGATGGCAAAACCCGACCGCTTGCTGGAACAAACTCGATCCTGTAGAAATACGTTCCTGTCCCGACCGATTCGGCGTTCCACTGAATTTGATATAAACCAGAGGGACGAATCGCTTCAAGGAGTGTCGCAACACGTCGCCCAAGAAGATCAAACACCGCCACGGTTACTCTCCCCTCTTCACGCAAATCAAACTCGATAGTAGTAGAGGGATTAAACGGATTCGGATAGTTTTGATGAAGGACAAAAGATTCTGGCAGTTGACTCTTCGTGGTTATGGTAACCGCAGTACTGACTTGTCGATAGAACTCAAGTCCACCGCGGTAACTGCCGAGGAACAAATCAAGATCATTGTCACCATCGATGTCGCCAAAGAAAGGAGCCGCTTCTCCAAGCGGGCCCTTGTCGCTAACAAATGTATCGGTGACATGGATGAACGTTGGCGTTGTCGGTGATCCGTCGTTTCGATAGTAAATAAGCTTTCCATCCGTTGTCCCAACGACAAGGTCGAAGTCGCCATCGCTATCGAAATCCGCGAAGAACGGTTTGGAGTTTCCAGACACCTGTATTCCCTCAAATGAAGTTGTCACCTGAACAAACGAAAACACTTGCGGTGTGCCTTCATTTCGGTAAAACCGAATCCGTCCGTTTCCGCTCCCCACAAAGAGATCTTGATCGCCATCCCCATCGATATCACAAAAATCACCGGCTGCATAAAAACCAACATTAATGCTGTCGAGATGTGATAACTCCCTCTGAAACGCGAAGTTGGAGGCGCTTCCAGTGTTTCGGTAGAACTCGATGTTTCCATTGAAGTGAGCAAGGAACATGTCCTTGTCGCCGTCTGCATCGATATCAACGAAGCGAGGCACATAGACAAAACGATTGGGATAACTGTCAATGAACGTGCTATCCTCAAAAACAAAGGACGGGCTTGTATTCGCGCCCTCGTTCCTAACGAATGCCACCTGCCCTAACAATCCCCCGACAAACAGGTCAAAGTCTCCATCGTTATCGATATCCACGAACGCAGGCGCGCTCTGCCCGCCAATATCGAACGTTGTGAGAAAGTTCTTTGACTCAAGAGTAAACTGATACGCCGAAGGTGCGCCAGTATTCCTGTAGAACCAGAAATTGTCGACATACGCCGATGCGGTAAGAACACTCACGAACATATCCAAATCCCCATCGTTATCAATGTCAACTAATGTCGGTTGATTGAATCCTCCGGTCAGTATTGGATTGCTTGCAGGAAAATGTCCGGAAACGGAATCCATCGAAGGAACCTGAGGAGTTCCACTGTTATTGTAAAAGAAGAGCCCCGGATCGAAAAGATCTCCGTAAAACAAATCCCTGTCACCATCCGCATCGATGTCTGCAAAGAACATACTGCCGGCCCCATGGGCGTTCGGCGAAAGTCCGCCGCAGCCGGGACAAATCTGAATGTTCTGCCATCGTGCGGCCCGAAACGCCAAGTTGATCGAAGTTGCTGAGCCGATGTTCTGATAAAAGTTGATTGTTCCCTCGCCGGGATTAAGCGAGAAGAAATCAAGGTCGCCGTCGCCATCAATGTCCGCAAAAGCCGGGATACATTGCTCTTGTGCAAATACTATTCGCCCGGACGAATCGCGCAATGTCGGCACCCAGAGATTGAACAAAGGCGACTGTGGCGTTCCGTCGTTCCTGTAGATACGAACACTGTTGATGCTGTCGCCTGCAGTCATCAGATCGATCGTCCCATTCCCGTCGATGTCTGACACGCGAAACCATGCGCGCAATGATGGAAAAACAAATGAGGTCGGACGAGTCTCCCGGAATATCGGAGATTGCGCTGTACCGATATTCTGAAAATAGGCGACGCTACCGTCATAAACATCAAGCTGAATGAGGTCGAAATCACCATCGCCATCGAGATCAGCAAACTGATGCGATGGGTTGTAAAAGCCGCCGGTCCATGGATGATCGATCTGGTTTCCGCTTCTGAACATCGGAATACCATGGTAATCGCGGATAAAGGAAGGCTGGCCTAGAACAGAGGGGACCACGACCATCAGTAACGCGAAGGTGACGATGGGTGATATGATCATGTGGCGCCGCATGGATATATCCTTAACGGAGGATCCGAATGCTGGCTCGCGGTTGTGTACGCAGTGACCAGTTGATCAATTCACCATCCCGCAGAGTGGGTAAATCTACGATTGCAATGGGTTGGGATGAGAGAAGGATCATGGAAGAGGGTTTGGGAGAATTGTCCGGCCACGGCTCAAGGGTAATCACGAAGGAATACGGTGACGAAGTGAGATTCACCTGAGAAGGGTTTCCGACAATGAAGTCCTGGCCCGGAACATTCAGACCCGGCAATGGACCCCTCCCCGGACCTGCGCCATCAAAGTCGGCGCTGTCCACACGCGCAAACTTCCCCGTAGAATACTTCGCTTCCACGCCTGCCGAATCATACACAACCCATCCCTCATACACCCAACCTTCTGGCAGCGTTGG
Organism: Bacteroidota bacterium; assembly: GCA_036397975.1. Classification (GTDB taxonomy): domain Bacteria; phylum Bacteroidota; class Ignavibacteria; order UBA10030; family UBA6906; genus SZUA-287. Next base: position 4,066 of record DASWHW010000128.1, on the reverse strand, counting down.
AAAAAACTGGAGCGATGGACCCTGAATGTCCTGCCGGTAAAACCAAATACCTGAAAGAGAATCGGCTTGCGCGGCAGACGTCGGAGTTTGGATGCTGTAGGCACCCTTCACTTCGCTGAATGATGTTCCAAATGCCTTGCCGAAGCTGAAAGACAGATCGGAACTGGTCAACGCCTCGTTACCGCTAAAGGCTCCAGCCATGATGACGGAGCCGGGTGGAACATCCTCTTCTGGTGGCCCTCCTGTTTCGCCATCCCTGCGCAGCACAACGAAGGCCTCATCCAGGAGTTGGGGGTTCTTCCCTTCCGGAATTTCAAATTCTATCGGCTGTCCCGTCAGGCTAACAATCGTCTTTCCGTCCTGACTGATGTTGAAAACTGCAATGAAGCTGATTTCGGAATGCAGCACGGCTGCACCGGCTGTGCGCTTGTTCAGCTCAAAGAAATTTGCCCACAGTTCATATCGACCCTCGCCCAACTGCAATCGCGGCAAACCCTGAATGGTGACATCGACAAACGCTTTCGGAGGCAATACTTGTTCTACTGTTTCGTTGCAGGCGAGGAACACCAGGAGGATCGATGGGATAACGAACAGGAGTCGTTTCATGCTAATTCCCCTTCCCCGGTGAAATAGAAACGCCGGCTGCAAATCCTCCAACTTCAATGGTCCGAATCACAATCTGGGTGTTTACATCAATAATGGTGAGATAACCCGGGGCCGTGCTTCCAACAACCGGATGATGCGGTGGATCGGTGCCTCCGGAGTTTTCGCACGATACATACACCAACCTGCTGTCTTCGGTAATATCGATTCCGTGCGGCCGCGGACCAACATTGAGGATCGTTGTTAGAACTGAGTTTGCCTGAGCATCGATAACGGTGACACTCCGTGAACCTTGATTGCAAACGTACAGGAAACGCTGATCGCGCGTTATTTCACACTGCAGCGGTCGCGCTCCAACAGGAAGCAATCTGAAGAAACTAAATGTGCTATCGAGTCGCTCGATAACACTCACCATCGCCGAATCTGTGAGAGTAACATAGATGAAGCGGTCGTCATCGCGCACCGCTATTTGATACGGTTTGTACTTGGATGAACCGATTGGAGGAACACCCGGAGCCAGCGGGATGTGCGCAATTGCCTGGTCATCCGAAGTCCTTATAACATGGACAAGATCTCCGAGATTGCTCGCAACGTACAGGTAGCGTCCATCATGCGATAGGCGGGCACCGTGTGTCTTATTCATCAATGGAGGGGCAGTGATGGTTCCAGTCACCGTCATCGTTTGTGTGTTCACCACGGTTACCTGGCCGAGGGAGTTACTAAAATTCGTCACATACGCCTTCGACCCATCCTGCGTGATCACCACATGCGCTGGCGACGATCCAACAGACACTTCACCGACGAGCTGGTACGAGCCAACATCATATTTCTTCAACATACCCGTAGAGATCATAGTCGTATAGAAGTACCGACCTTGATCGTCGATCTGTACGTTGTGAGGCGCTTGCGGTGGACTTGCGAGCGGCAATGCGTTGCCAACGGAAACATAGCGGATAATTCTGCTCGTCTCGATATCGATGACGCCGACAAGGTCAACTGACTGGCTGGAGAAGTAGACCTTCCCCATCGGTCGTGGTTCAGGAAACGGTCCCCGACCATCGTCGTTGAGAGCTCCGTTGTTTATCCATTGCAAAATCACTTGCACCTCTGCCGGTGAAATCGGATTTCTGCCCGCGGGCATCCCGACACTCGAGATGGGACTCAGAGTTGTATCACTTCGATTAATGGACTGCACAAGAGAACTCATGAACGCACTTCCCGGGGCGACTACCGTTCCGTAAATACCCCCACGGAAGATTCCTTCGTACGAAGTCAGATCCACTCCGCCGGCAAAGCCCGAAGACCCGCCACTGTGGCAGCTTGAGCCGCCGCAATTTCGGTCAAGGATTGGCTTTACTTTCGCAGAGAATTCTCCACCGGCAGGAACGGGGGGCTGAGCATCAAGAATCTGCTCATTAGGTTGCGAGCATGAAATAAGAAGGCTTGAAATGACCAGAGCAGAGAGAACTGATTTTGTCAAGGCATTATCCAGATATTTCGAATGTGTGCAATTCAATCTACAAACATGAAGTAAGCGAAGCAAGGGTCAATGCCCTCACCAGAACAACGCCGGATCACCCTCTGCAGTTCATTGCTAAACAAAAAAGGCGAAGTTTCCTCCGCCCTTTCTTTAGAATTCCACCCGAATCCTACCGAAGCAGGAGAAGCTTCCTCATCTCTGAAAAATTCCCTGATTGCATCCGGTAATAGTACATTCCGGAGGCAAGACCGGAAGCATTAAACTGAATCGTATATTCTCCCGCAGATCTCACCTCATCAACCAGCGTCGACACATCTCGGCCAAGCAAATCATACACCCGAAGTGTCACACGGTCAGACTGAGGAATTGCAAAGCGAATAGTCGTAGAAGGATTGAATGGATTGGGATAGTTTTGCGACAGGGAGAATTCTTTCGGCAGCGCCGGGATTTCACCCCCAACGGAAGTGACAACGGTCGTTGTCGGCAGCACGGTGAGCGCCAGCGGATTGCCGGCGGCGTCGTTGGCAAAAACGGCCTGCAGGACAAAATCTTCGTTCCGCAGATCGCCGCCCGCGTTGAAGCGAATTCGCGTGACAACCCCACCACCAGCCGCGCCGCTTTGGCCGTATTTTTGACTCATTCCCACCGCCACGGCTGCCGGGTCGTTATCGATTATCGAAAGAAACAATGGGGATGCGCCCATCAGATCCGCGGCTTCGGCGGCAACGGCCGTGACAGCGCTTGCCGAAAATCCCACTTCGAACGCAAGCCCAAACAAACCGGTGACGCCGTCTACCCTGACTTCCAGCGCAAATTCCTCCGCGCCGCTTGCCAGCACAACCGCCTGAATGGTGCCGGAACTGGCAGCCACCGGAGCGTGAAATGCGTTTGCGGCTACCGAGCCATTGCGTGACTTGCGAAAGTTCAATCCGATAGGCAGAATATCCTCGTCGCCAACCTGGCCGTTGCCATCGGCGTCTGCGTAGGTGGCGGCAGCCACTTGCCAGCACGGCACCTCCTGACCTTCCCAGTTCACGGTGGCATTGGCGCGCGCACTGCCGGTGCGGCCGAAATGCAAGCCAACCGGCAAAACATCCCTGGCGTTGACTTCGCCGTCATCGTTGGTGTCGCCGGGCCAGACTTCGCAGAGTTCCACCACCAGGGACGAGCCGGCGACGGCGGCCATATCCACGCTGTCACCGGCAGGATCGATAGCGAGCAGACCCGAGATATGAAATGGCAGCACGCTGCCGCTCACGACTTCGGCCCGCACTACGAAGGTCAACCAGGCCACGGCTCCCGCGCCTGACGCGCCCGGACTACCGGCCTTGTTCGAGATGCCAAAACTCACTTTGCCTTCGCCCGGCGCGCCGGAAGTGCTGAAGAAAAGCAGGTCATCGCCGAGAAAATTGTTGCGCAAGCCCAGCGGGTCATCTTCGTCAACGGCAATCAGTTGCAGGCTTTGTTCGTCATAATTCAGTTCAAAACTTAATCCAAAGAGATTTGAGACGGGGACAGTCAGGCCTACCTCAATTGGCACGACAAACTCGAGGCCGGCCCAAACCTCGTCAGGCGCGGCGGGCTGGATACTCGCAGCTTGCGCGGGGGCCGCGTGCGCCGGCGACGGCAGAATGACAACGGCCATCGCCAAAAACAGACTCAGCATCAGAATCGTGTTCTTCATTTTTCCCTCCACAAGTTATTTTAAACGGTTAACCTCAATTCAGCAAAATCAGTTTTCTTGTCTGCCTGAAATCACCGGCATCCAGAGTGTAGAAATAGAGGCCTGACGCCAGCCCGGCGCCGTTCACGCCAATTTGATGGCTGCCAGCCTGCTGGCGTTTCTCGACCAATGTCCTGACTTCCTGCCCGACCAGGTTGAATACTTTCAGCGATACATGCGCGTCTTTCGGAAGGCCTCCTTAATCGCCATTGGTTAAGTTTGCCGCAAGGCTGAGATTCAAAAACGTTGCGGTTGATGCT
>DASWHW010000127.1:0-3725 GCA_036397975.1 Bacteroidota bacterium | reverse complement strand
CTCACCCGCCTCTCCCATGAAATTCTCGAGCAAAACAAAGGAGCTGAGAGACTTGCACTGGTTGGCATCCGCACTCGGGGCGAATTCATTGCCCAACGCATCGCCGCAAAAATCGAGTCTATCGAAGGAATGAAACCGCTTCTCGGGTATCTTGACATCACTCTTTATCGGGACGACCTGAAAGGAAAGCTGGAGCAGCCGCAACTGCAGGGAACGGATATTCTATTTGATATCACAAATCGAAATGTTATCCTCATCGACGATGTGTTGTTTACCGGTCGAACCATTCGCGCAGCGTTGGACGAACTCATCGATCTGGGGCGGCCTCAGATTATTCAGCTGGCAGTCTTGATCGACAGGGGGCATCGTCAACTCCCTATCCGCGCAGATTATGTGGGAAAGAGCGTACCGACCTCACTTTCCGAATCGATCCGAGTGCACTTGAAAGAAATCGATGAAGAGGATTGCGTACTCCTTATGCATCCGGAAAAGGAAGAGCGGGAATAAATGAACGTGCAGCTTCAGTCAAAACATCTGCTCGGTCTCGATGGAATGCCGAAGGAAGATATTCAGTTAATATTGGATACGGCGGTGTCGTTCCGCGAGATTCTTGACCGACCAATTAAGAAGGTCCCGCCATTGCAGGGGAAGACTGTGGCGAACATGTTTTTTGAAAGCTCCACACGAACGCGACTCTCCTTTGAGCTTGCGGAACGTCGCCTCTCCGCCGATGTCCTTGGATTCCAATCCATCGGGAGCAGTTTAAGCAAAGGGGAGACGCTGAAAGACACCGCGCGGAATATCGAGGCGATGAAGGTGGATATGGTGGTCATTCGCCACTCTGCATCCGGCGCTCCGCATTACCTCTCGCAAGTAATTCAGGGGTCTGTCATCAATGCCGGCGATGGAAGTCACGAACATCCCACGCAAGCGCTCCTCGACATGTACACCCTGCGGGAAAAGTTTGGATCGCTGGAAGGTTTGAGGATTTGCATTGTGGGGGACATCGCCCACAGCCGCGTCGCACTCTCCAACATTTATGGATTGACGACCATGGGAGCGAAGGTGTCGGTGTGCGGACCTGCAACTATGATACCGAAAGAAATTGAAAGGCTGGACGTTAACGTTTTTCACCACATCGATGAAGTGATTGAGCACGTGGATGCACTAAATGTTCTGCGGATACAATTAGAACGCGATGCGGGTCGATTGTTTCCATCCATTCGCGAATATCATCAATACTACGGCATCACGAAACAACGCCTCGACAAAGCGACAACACCGATTACAATCATGCATCCTGGACCGATCAACAGAGACGTGGAACTCTCCGCCGATGTCGCCGACAGCGAGCATTCATTGATTCTTCAACAAGTACTCAACGGCGTAGCGATAAGAATGGCGGTCCTGTATTTATTGGGTGCGCGAAACTAGGAGCAACAGGAACATGGTAAACGTTATACTCAAGAATGGACGATTGATAGACCCGGCAACCGGCTCTGACGAGACAGTCGATATCTTTGTAAAGAATGGCCGTTTCGAAAAAATAGGCAAATCGGTATCGGCTTCCGGTGATGTTGAAGTGATCGACCTGAAAGGGAAAGTTGTAGCACCGGGATTCATCGACATGCATGTTCACCTGCGTGAGCCGGGTTTCGAGCACAAAGAGACAATTCTAACGGGATGTCAGTCCGCGGCAGCTGGAGGTTTCACTGCCGTTTGTTGCATGCCGAATACGAATCCGGCCATCGATGATGCCTCAGTGATTCGCTTCATCCAGGAAAAAGGGAAAGCAGCCTTGAGCGGCCTCGTTGACATCTATCCTGTTGCGGCAGTGACGAAAGAGCGAAAAGGGGAGACACTTGCACCGATGGCAGAACTCTCGGAAGCGGGAGCTATTGCATTCTCCGATGATGGAGATCCCGTCCATGATTCAGAGATCATGCGCCGCGCACTCGAGTATGCAAATATGTTCAAGAAGCCGATTATCCAACACGCCCAGGAAATGTCCATGACACGGGGCGGAGTGATGAACGAAGGGTTTGTTTCAACAGGGCTCGGTCTCCCCGGGATGCCGGGAGTTGCGGAGGATATCGTTGTTGCCAGAGATATATTCCTCGTCGATTACACGAAGACGCAATACCATGTCGCACATATGAGCACCGCCGGATGTGCTGAACTTGTGCGAGGAGCCAAGAAGAGAAAAATCCGGGTGACGTGCGAGGTCACCCCTCATCACTTTGTTCTTACGGATGAGAAGGTTCGGGGCTATGACACGAACACGAAAATGAATCCACCCCTCCGCACGCGTGACGATGTCGAGGCGATGAAAGAAGGCCTCCGGGATGGGACGATCGACGTTATCGCGACAGATCACGCGCCTCACTCATATGACGATAAGCAGGTCGAGTATCAGCACGCTCCCTTCGGCATAGTTGGATTGGAAACTGCGATTGGCCTGGCGGTTACCGATCTTGTCGTGAAAAAGACAATCTCAGTGCATCAGCTTATTGAAAAGTTCTCCAACAACCCTCGTCGCATTCTCCATCTTCCGGACATCCTCATTCAGGAGGGGGAAGAGGCGAACCTCACCATCTTTGACCCCATCTGCGAATGGGTCGTCGATCCGAAGAAATTCAAGTCCAAATCCAAGAACACTCCGTTCGGAGGATTTCGACTGACCGGAAAGCCAATCGGCATCATCAATAACAATCAGGCATACTGGTCGTTGGATTAAACGTCCTTAATTCTGGACGTGAGTGCATACGGTTGTCTACAGTCAAGAATCCTGTTTCTCCTTCCATCCAATCAAAATCCCTGTTTTCTAGCCCCTTGAACAATTTTCTCCGTGGCATAGGCTTTGACCTTGTGATTGGTGCAAGAAGATCAAAGTCTATTACAAGGATTCGTCATGAAAGCAGGATTGATACTATTGATTGGTGCAGTCATGGTCACCGGCTGCTATCACCCTACGGAATTCTTTCAGCCCGTTCCTCCAAGCCGTCCGTCCGGACTCTATACAGAAACAGGCGACAACTTCATTGAATTGTTCTGGAGTGAGAACCATGAGAATGACGTTGTGGGGTATCATGTGTATTGGAGCGGCCAATATGATGGTCGGTATGAATTATTGGCGACGACGCGTCAGGCTTATTTTCTCGATGCCGGCGCCGTGAATGGACGAACATACTATTATGCTGTCACGGCATTCAATGCAGATGGAATGGAGAGCGAGTTGAGTACGGATGTAGCATATGACGTTCCGCGACCCGAAGGTTATGGAGTATTGCTCAGTGACTTTCGCAGGGCGGCATCAACAGCAGGATATTCATTTGGTAGCTACCAGGTGGTTCGGTATGACGATCAGAACGCGGATATGTATTTCGAGTATTTCAATGGCACGTATTACATGAACGTATGGAGTGATACTGATATCCAGGATCTGGGAGCAACGTCATCTCTTCTTGATGTGCGACTTGCGCCGGCAACCGGCTGGTCGCCTGAGCGGAGTGTTCCGGTTGTTATTGGACATACGTACGTCGTGTGGACATGGGATGACCATTATGCGAAGTTTCGAGTAACAAGTGTTTCGCCTAGCCGTGTCGTGTTTGATTGGGCATATCAGCTGCAGAAATCAAATCCCATGCTGAAGCGCCCTGTAAAGGCAAAGAGAACGATTGTGCCGTCGCTGGCACAACGATAACAGAGGAGTTGTGGAGCAGTCA
>DASWHW010000126.1:0-4272 GCA_036397975.1 Bacteroidota bacterium | reverse complement strand
CATGTTCCTTTCTGTGTCTTGTGCCTTTTGGCGACCCACACCACCGTTTACGCTCGAATTTATTTTGGAGACTGCGGATCCGGACATTCGTCAGGGGTAGCTGTTCGGAATCTACGTTATGAATGCATACGTGTACATCCTATCCAACAAGTCGAGAACAATTTTCTTTGTGCTCTTTGTGTTCTTTGTGGCAGATTCCTTTTGGTTTAGCCACCGAGAACACAGAGAACACAAATGATGTTGAATGAAGCAAGAAGCCCTTATCTCCAAATATACTTTGTGCTCTTTGTGTTCTTTGTGGCAGAATCTTTTTGCGTTCTTTACGGCAAAGTCAATTCTTGAGGAAGAGAAAAACAAACCCCAAACCCAGAGAGGGCTTTAGGCCAATGAATGTGGGACTAAAGTCCCGGGTTTTTCTTTGTGGGGATTTGTTATCCACGACCTAAAGGTCGTGGCAATTGAGTATCCACCATGTTGAAATCGTGAAGAAACAAACCGGTCTTAAATACCTTGCCTCAGGCGTGGATGAGTTTCAACCGGGCTCACACAGAAGAGTCCTGCGTAATCTCTTGAACATCACGAGTGTGCGAAAGATGGAGGATGAGGAACTCGCAGCGTATATGATGGCAGAGCGCGAGCTGGTGCAGACGTTCACCGCCGGCCATCGATTTGCGCTCGACGATATCGACTTGATTCACAAGAAGTTCCTCGGGCGCATCTATGCATGGGCGGGCAGGTACAGAGACGTGAACCTGTCAAAGGGTGGATTCGTGTTTGCGTCCGCTAGAGCTATTCCAGACGTCATGAGGGACTTTGAGCAGAGAATTCTCCGTGTGCATTCGCCGTGTCGGGAGGGGAGTGTCAATGAAATCGCCGGGCACCTTGCCGTGGTTCATGCTGAGTTTCTTCTGATTCATCCGTATAGGGAAGGTAACGGGCGCGCGGCCCGATTATTGGCAACGCTGATGTCATACCAGGCTGGTATGCCGGGATTGGATTTCGGATTTATCGGAAGTCGTGGGAAGGAATTTGATCGGTACGTTTCAGCCATTCACGCGGGATTGATGGAAGACTACCAACCGATGGCTGGGATCATGAAACGGGCGCTCACCCGCGCTTTACGGAAGATCCGTTTGAAGAAGAGCCGTTAGATTTCCCCGCGAGCGCACGAGCCCGTTTCTTTGCATTCCTGACCCCTTCGATTTTGGCAGAGGCGGCAGCGTGGTCGATAAGAATATGATCTCTCAGCTTCTTGTTGCTGAGATAGGGGTTTGTATGGAGTAACGACTTGTGGTTTTTCATGATAGCACAATATAATGAATCGTCTCTCCAATAGAAATAACCCATTCCGCCTTCGTCACTCCGCCATCCGCCTTCAAAAGAAGGTGCTGGAGTTGTCTACGACCCGTTGGTCTACGACTCTTCGAGCCGGTAAACTCGTAGAGGTCGATAGACCCATCGGGGAGAGGGAGATTGCAAAGGATGTTGAAGAGATCAGGACGATGTTATAGCCCCGACCTTCAGGTCGGGGAAGAGAAAAAACAAACCCCAAACCCAGAGAGGGCTTTAGCCCAATGAATGTGGGACTAAAGTCCAAGATTTTTCTTTGTGAGGATTTGTTATCCACGACCTTAAAGGTCGTGGCAATTCAAGATTGAGTCAGGAGATATTGATGAGTTGAAGGAGCATCCGTGGATAGAGTCGGGTTATTCATTCTTGCCGTACACAAAAATCCTGGTCCCGAAACCGCCGGCGGTGTGAATGGGTGAAGGAGAAGAACGGCCTGCCTCGCTCACCCTTCACGTCCCTTCTCATGCGGCGGTCCTGTAGGTTGGGCACATGGTCGAGGCTATACATTCGGAACGCCCCGACCTCGTTGATTTGATTTCAATAATCGACTCTTTATGCAAACCCATCGCATGGTAATGTCCTCCAATGCCTGACGTCATCATCATCGGTGCTGGTGCGGCGGGGCTTATGTGTGCAATCGAGGCGGGGAAGCGGGGTAGGTCGGTTCTTGTCCTCGAACGGAATCAGATGATTGGCGAGAAGATACGAATCTCAGGGGGTGGCCGGTGTAATTTCACGAACAAGGTGACCGAGCACGAACATTACATCTCGGAGAATCCTCATTTCTGCAAATCGGCGTTGGCCCGGTTCACCCCCGATGATTTCATCGCTATGGTCAAGAAGCATGGGATAGCATATCACGAAAAGACACTAGGTCAGTTATTCTGCGATCAGTCATCGCGTCAAATCATAGCGATGTTGGAAAAGGAATGTAAAGATGCCGGTGTAAGAGTTGTCGTGAATTGCCACGTATCGGAAGTGCGCAAGGAGAATCGGTTTGTTGTTGCAACGAACACAGGGGAGCTAGAATCTAGTTCGCTGGTCATCGCCACTGGTGGGCTGTCGATCCCGAAGATGGGAGCAACGGATTTCGGTTACCGACTCGCAATTCAGTTTGGCTTGAGCATTGTTCAAACGACGCCCGGGCTCGTCCCAATAACATTCAGTCAAAAGGATGTGTCATTTTTCAGCCAGCTGAGTGGCGTCTCCCTTGATGCAATTGCAGGTTGCAACGGGCAGTCATTCAGGGAGAATATCCTCTTTACCCATCGGGGACTCAGCGGGCCCGCAATACTCCAGATCTCATCTTACTGGAAACCAGGGGATACGATATCGATCAATCTCTTGCCCGATGTTGGTCTGCGGGAGATCCTTGAAGAAAGACGCCGTTCCGACCAAAACCTGTCAACGGTACTTTCAGATATTTTGCCGAGACGCCTGGCAAAACAGTTGTGTGAACGATATGGATGGTCGAAGCCCCGCCTGCCTCGGCGAATTCTCCGAGGCGGGCAGGCCCTCCATCATTACACGACCAGAGAACTTGTGTCGATTGCTGCTGAACTTCACGAGTGGAAAGTGGAGCCAGGAGGGACTGAAGGGTTCTCAAAGGCAGAAGTCACCTGCGGCGGTGTTGACACGAAGGGGCTTTCATCGAAAACGATGGAAGTGATAAACACTCCCGGCTTATTTTTCATCGGTGAGGTTGTGGACGTTACCGGACACCTTGGGGGATATAATTTCCAATGGGGGTGGGCTTCAGGATTTGTCGCGGGGCAGGTTGTATAGAGACTCATTGAACAAGAAGAAAAAAACAGAGCCTGATAATTCAGCTATCGGCAGGGGTACGCGCTTGGCGTTGGCTGACTTTCTGCATTTTAACTGACTTGCATCATTCGTTAAAATTTCATTTTCTTTTGAGCAGTTGCTTTCGGTAACACGGGGCAATGCCTCTGGTCTCCTTCGCATCTGGTTCTCCTGATGCGTGCGTTATCCGGACTTTTTCACACCGCACTTTTCCAACACCGGAGTACTTCATGAATGACGCCTCAATGGACCGCCGCACATGGCTTGCGTCTGCCGCCATGGGCATCGGTCTTTTGCTCAGCTATGGAACCCTTGCCGTCCAGGGCATGATGTACCTTTTACCACAACAGATCGGGCGACGAGGGAGGAAGCTCTTTGCCGGCAGGCTCGTCGACTACAAGGTTGGTGGTGTACGAACGTTTCTTGACCTGGAGGGAAATGACATCCTCGTAAAGCGCGACGAGGAGGGCTTGAAAGCATACAGCAGCGTCTGTCCGCACCTTGGCTGCCGTGTTCACTGGGTGGACGCTGAGAAGCACTTCTTCTGTCCGTGTCATCGAGGCGTGTTTGATGAGACGGGTATTGCCATTTCCGGCCCACCGGCCGATGGCGGACAACGGCTTTCAGAGGTACCTCTCGACGTTGATAAAGATGGAGGCGTCGTCTATATCGAAGTCAAAGACATCAAAAGGAGCTGAGTATGCCAGAGGGAGTCGCTTCAGAAAAGAAAGGGTTCTTCAACCGGATAGAGGCTTTGTTTCCCTTCGACTGGGATCTTCTACGGCACGCTGGTGCGGAGCCCGTCCCCTATCACCTGAAGAAGTGGTGGTTCTGCCTCGGTGGTACGCCAATGTACCTTTTCGTTGTTCAGGTTATTACCGGCATCGCCCTCACATTCTATTATGTTCCATCACCTGCCGAGGCATATCACAGTGTGTTTGTCATTACACATGATATCAGGTTTGGCTGGTTCCTCCGTTCCATACATAAATGGTCCGCGAACCTAATGATCATTTCGGTATTCCTGCATCTTCTGCGCGTGTATTTCACCGGCGCATACCGACATCCACGGGAGCTGAACTGGGTCTTCGGGTTTGCTCTCCTGGGCGCAACGCTCGC
>DASWHW010000125.1:0-2461 GCA_036397975.1 Bacteroidota bacterium | reverse complement strand
CCTCATCTCTCCATTTCATCTGAATCCTGTGAATCTCTTCATCAAGAATATTTCCCAGTTGGTCACCGTCTCTGCCAACGGCAAGCGCACGAAAACGGGCAAAGAAATGCGGGAGATTGGCATGATCGAAAATGCCGGTGTGTTGTGTGAACAGGGAAAAATCAAGTGGGTCGGTCCGATGAATAAGTGGGGCCGAAAGCTCACACCGGAGATTGCTGAAGTAGACGCCTCCGGGAAGGTGGTTCTTCCCGGCTTTGTCGACTCACACACGCACATGATGTTTGCGGGAAGTAGGGCGCATGAGTTCGGTCTTCGATCGGAAGGCGCAACATATCAACAGATAGCTGAACAAGGTGGCGGGATCCTCAACACAATTGCGCATGTCCGCAAAGCTACCAAACGTGAACTCAAACGGGCCACGGGTCGCCATCTCCTCGATCTTCTTCGACACGGAACAACGACCGTTGAGATCAAATCGGGCTATGGACTAGACGTGGATTCTGAGATCAAGATGCTTGAAGGGATCAACGAACTCAAAGAGGAGGAGATCATCGGCATTGTGCCGACCTTCATCGGCGCGCACGCCATCCCGCCGGAGTTCAGGTTAAATCATGAGGGATACGTCGATCTCGTCTTACGGAGGATGATTCCGTACGTTGGGAAGAAAAAACTTGCGGCGTTCTGCGATGTCTTCTGTGAAAAGGGATTCTTCGATCTACAACAGTCCGAACAGATCTTGAGCGAAGCGAAGAAACATGGAATGGCGCTGAAGGTGCATGCGGAAGAGCTGACGCCGCTTGGCGGGGCAGAGCTTGCAGGTCGGCTTGGGGCGGCATCTGCCGATCATCTTGAGCATATTACCGACAAAGGCATTGCGGCTCTGAAAGCTGGTAATGTCGTTGCCACGGTGCTGCCTGGGGTCTCATTGTTCCTCAATCACGGCTACGCGCCGGCGCGCAAGTTAATTGACGCCGGTGTTGCAGTTGCCATTGCATCCGATTTCAATCCCGGTTCCTGCATGTCATTCTCAATGCCGCTGATGATGACGATCGCGTGTACGCAGATGCACATGACCACCGAAGAGGCAATCACCGCGGCAACATTGAACGGCGCAGCGGCACTGAACATGTCCGATACCGTAGGCAGCATTGAGGTTGGCAAACAAGCAGATCTGATTGTGGCAAACATCCCCGACTATCGCTATCTTGCATACCACTTCGGTACGAACCACGTTTCCATGACTATCAAGAACGGGACGATCCTGGAGCTTTAAGCTGCTGCGCGTACCCACTCAACAGACACGTAACGTATGACAAAAATAGTTGAATGCGTTCCGAACTTCAGCGAGGGACGGGACATCAAAATAATTAATGCGATTGCCGGAGCGATTGAAGCTGTCAAAGGAGTCAAGTTCATCAGCGCGGAGCCGGACAAGGATTACAATCGAACGGTGGTGACATTCGTTGGAGAACCCTCTGCGGTTGTGGATGCGGCCTATGCGGCAACGGCGTGCGCTGCCGAGTTGATCGATATGACGAAACACTCCGGCGAGCACCCGCGGATGGGAGCGACTGACGTTGTCCCCTTCGTTCCCATCGCCGGCGTAACGATGAAAGATTGCGTAAAGCTAGCCAACGATTACGGCAAGTGTGTTGGTGAGAATCTCAGCATTCCGATCTATCTCTACGAAGAGGCAGCCACACGGCCGGAACGGAGAAACCTGGCGGTCGTGCGAAAAGGGGAATACGAAGGATTCAAGGAAAAGATCAAAGACCCGGCGTGGAAACCCGATTACGGTCCAGCTGAGTTCAACGCAAAATCAGGCGCGACGGCGGCCGGTGCTCGAATGTTTTTGATCGCCTATAATGTCAATCTCGATACGAACGACGTGGGTGTTGCCAACGAGATTGCTCAGCGCATCCGTGAAAGCGGTCGTATCAAGAAGGACGATCAGGGAAAACCGGTCATCGACGCGAACGGCAAGAAGGTTTCCATTCCAGGGACACTGAAGTCGGTCAAAGGAATGGGCGTTTTTCTGGAGGCACATAACATCGCGCAGATATCCATGAACCTTGTCAATTTCCACGTCACTCCGCCCCATGTAGCATTCGAAGAGGTAAAGAACCAAGCGGCCTCGCTTGGCGCCAAGGTAACCGGTAGTGAAATCGTCGGGCTCACCCCGAAAGAGGCGCTGCTTGTCGCAGGAAGGTTCTACGATTCAAAGTCTTCCGACGAGACGACTCTGCTTAATGCTGCTGAGGAGCATCTGGGTTTAAGTCAATTGGAAAAGTTCGACCCATCAAAGAAAATCATTGAGTTTCAGTTATAGGAGTTTGCATGTCCTCGAAGAAGACCATGGAAATGTTTCTGGATGATGTCGCGTCGTCGTCGCCCGCTCCAGGAGGAGGGAGTGTTGCAGCGTTGGCCGGCGCCCTGGGCGCGGCATTAACGTCGATGATCT
>DASWHW010000124.1:0-3412 GCA_036397975.1 Bacteroidota bacterium | reverse complement strand
TCCGTCAGCCCTTTGCCGGTCAAGAAGGAGCTGGAGGATTATTATAAGGAGGGATACAACCAGTTTCTCTATTCGTTTACTTCTCCTCTCACCAAGCCGGCAGCACGCAAGACGAAAGAACTAAAGATTGTTGAAAGACATGCCAACGGTCGTAGACTCCTGGACGTAGGTTCCGCCCACGGCCACTTTATGGAAAACGCGCGGCGCCATGGTTGGAACGTCACGGGCGTTGAACCGCAGGATGAAGCTCGGACGCTTGCGAAGTCGAGGTTTCCACACCACGTGCATCAAGATTTATCCGCTGTATCCGAAGCAACGTTTGATGCTGCCACACTGTGGCATGTTATCGAACATATTGCGAATCCTCTTGAATTCCTCAGTTCGATAGGCGCGAAACTTTCCCCGGATAGTATCATAGCGATTGCGACACCGAATGTGGACTCGCTTGTTGCGAAAGCGACAGGAAAAAGCTGGGGGTGGCTTTCACCTCCCGATCATTTATATCTCTACTCTCCGAGAACCCTTCCCCGGCTCCTCGAACTGGCAGGCTTTGAGGTCCTTGAAATCTGTACGAGGCGGGGACAGAGCCGGAACTTTCTCTTCATGATGTTGCAAGCCATCACGTATCGACTCGGTTTGTTTGCATCGGTGAAATCATCCGTCCGCATCGCGGCGGGGAAAGCGCAGTCCTCGAAATCGGTGACGGGGAAGTTGAGTATTTTCTATATTGTGGAACGCATAACAGGGTTGTTCTCACTTCTGCTGACACCCGGTCTTCTGGTGCTCTGGCGAATGGGACTTGGTGATGAGGTTCTCGCAGTGGGAAGGAAAAAGAAACAGTGAGCATGTCGAACGAAAATAGTCATACGCAGGAATACTGGCAGTACGAATACGATGTCTCGGCGCGCTCCATGGTCCCGCTGCTCCTGGAATGGGGAGTGGCGTTGGAGGGAGCGGATGTCATTGATGTTGGGTGTGGGGAAGGGGGTGGTGTGTGCAGCTTGCACGATCGGGGCGCGCGGATTGTTGGCTTCGATATTGACCTGGACAGGGTGGAAGCTGCAAAAAGCCTACAGGGCGATCGAAACATTCCTTTGTCCGTTGGCAGCCTGTATGACGAAGCGCTTCCTTTTCAAGGAAAAAGATTCGACCTCGTGGTTCTGCATGACGTCTTCGAGCATCTTGATGACAAGGAACAAATGTTGCAGAAGCTCGGACGCTATCTCAAACCGGACGGAAAGATCATGATTACCTTCCCACCGTATTACTCGGCATACGGCGCTCATCAACAACACCTGCAATCGACATTCGGGAGAATGCCATTTTTTCACCTCCTCCCGTGGGCAATCTCCTGGCTTCTTCCCCGCATGAAGGGAGAGCATCCCCACGTCATAGAGGAATTGCAAAAACTGTGTTTTAACAAGATGGGAATGGAGAAATTCGAAAGGCTTGTCTTTACCACTGGCTTTTCCGTGGCGGCCATGCGTGCATACCTGATCAGTCCAAACCATATTCGCTTCGGACTCAAACCTATTTCCGCAGGTGTCGTGGGAACGATTCCTGTGTTAAGAGAAGTCTGTTGCACGGGCGTTGTCTATTTGTTAGCTCGCCAATAGTCGATGCACAGTCCGTCCGCACATACGAACGTCTTCATTGTCATAGTGAACTGGAATGGCAGGGAAGTCACGCTCGACTGCCTTCGATCACTCAAGAAACTCACGTACCGGGAGTTTACGATCATCGTTGTTGATAATGCTTCCTCTGATGGGTCGGTGGAGAGTCTCCGCTCTAAGTTTCCCGACATAATAGTTCTTGAGCAAAGCAACAATCTCCGCTTTGCCGGCGGAAACAATGTCGGCATCAAGTATGCGATGGAGCATGGAGCAGAGGCAGTCCTTCTTCTGAATAACGATACGACCGTCCATCCTGAGTTCCTCACACATCTGGTTGAGAGGCTTGAAGGAGACCATGCGACGGGCATGGTTGCGCCAAAGATATATTACCACGACGACAAGAACAGAATCTGGTTCGCGGGAGGAGAGATATCGTTCTGGACAGGCACGATGAAGCATACCGGCATCAGAAAGACCGACCGTGGCCAGCATGACCAACATCGAAAGATTGATTACGCCACCGGATGTTGCGTGTTGGTTCGAAGTTCTGTCATCGAGAAAGTGGGGATGCTGGATGAATCATACTTTATCTACACCGAAGATGCAGATTGGTCGATGCGCGTTAGCAATGCCGGCTACAGCATTCTGTATGAGCCTGCAGCGAAAGTCTGGCATAAACTCTCGGTCAGCGCCGGCGGACATCTCTCGTCCTTCAAAATAAAAAACAAATTCATAAGCAACATGCGTTTCTTTGCGCGCTATGCCTCCTGGTACCACTGGCTTGTGTTCCCCTGGATGAGTGTAGTAGCGAATGGCATGGCTGCGTTGAAATACTTCCTGAGAGCACGATAACAATGGAATTCGGAAAACATCTCGGCAAGGGCCTCTGGGGAATCGCCGACAAATCCCTCGCTGTAGCCTATGGCGTTGGATTCGTTCTCCTTGTTATAAGGGTTTTGCCGAAAGAAGAACTCGGCAACTTCGTGCTGCTGCAGGAGTTGTTCCTGGTAATGTCCGGGTTGGCGAATGCGGTCGCGCTGCAACCATTGCTGAAGTTTGCGGCCGAAGAGAGAGAGGACTACAAAGACACGATTACGGCATCGCTCTATATCTGCCTCTCGTTTGTCGTTGTCTCTTCGGGATTGACCGTGCTTTTTCGATATTCGATCGCCGATCTGCTCAATTCGCCTGCGCTGAGTTCGCTCCTCCTCTATATGCCGGTTCTCATGGCTGCTTCGTTCGTCCGGAACTTTGTGTTGATTCTTCTCCAGAGTAAACTGTACATGCGGTCTTTGTTCTGGACCGATGCGGTGCATTTTCTCGGGTTTCCCATTCTTGTCTGGGTGCTCTCGAAGTTCGGTCGGTTTGACACGGCGGAGGATCTTGTCCATATCAGCCTCGCAACATTCACTGTCTCATCAATTCTTGGATGGTGGCTGTCGCGTTCGCTCATCAGTTTGACCCTCCGTCCCTCCCGGGAAGAGTTTCTCAAGGTGTGGGACTACGGCAAGTTCTCGTTGGGCGGCATCGTGAGCTACTTGTTTTACTCAAAGGCGGACTCGTTTATTCTTTCCGCGTTCACCGGTCCCGTACAGGTGGCGGTGTATACGTCGGTGAAGATTTTTATCCGCATCTATGAAATGGTAACCCAGGTGGTGCAGATGTTTGTTCTCCCGATAACATCGCGCCTCTCCTCGCGGGGGGAGTTTGACCGGTTGAAAGCCGTTGTGGAAAAGGGGATCGCGTTTACCACCATCGGACTTGTTCCGGTCTCGATTCTTTTCGTCGCATTCGCACCG
>DASWHW010000123.1:0-32719 GCA_036397975.1 Bacteroidota bacterium | reverse complement strand
ATTATCTGTCAGTCCCTCGTCGAGTGCTTCGGCTTTTACCATGTCGCGGAGGATTGGGTCTTCCACTGGAAACAGAAGTTCAACGCGCCGATCCAGGTTCCTTCCCATGAGGTCAGCACTGCTCAGGTAAATTTCCGGGTTGCCGTTATTCTCGAAGTAGTACACACGGCTATGCTCAAGAAACCTTCCCACAATACTCCGCACTCGAATGTTCTCGCTGAATTCCTTGACACCCGGACGGATGCAACATACACCGCGAACGATGAGATCAATCTGTACTCCCGCGGCTGAAGCAGTGTACAGCAAGCTCAACGTTGCAATGTCGGTCAAGGCGTTCATCTTAAAAATCAATCGCGCCGGTTTTCCGGACTTCGCATGATCGATCTCTCGCTGGATTAATGATGTTAAGCGGGAGCGGAGATTGATTGGCGCAACGCAGAGTTTTTGGTATTCAGTTCGTGTGGAATAGCCGGTCAGGTAATTGAAGACCTCTGCGACGTCTCGCGTGATGTCTTCACGACAAGTGAGGAGACTGAAATCGGTATACAGCCGTGCCGTGGATGGGTTATAATTGCCGGTTCCAAGGTGAACATATCGACGCAGGATATTTTGCTCCCGCCTGACGACCAATGCCATCTTCGCATGCGTTTTCAAGCCCACGAGTCCATATACGACATGAATTCCGGCTCGCTCTAACTGCTTCGCCCAAATAATATTGTTTTCTTCATCGAAGCGTGCTTTCAATTCAACAAGAACAGCAACCTGCTTACCGCTTTCGGCAGCACGGATGAGAAGCGCTATCAATGGCGACTCGCTCCCAATCCGGTAAAGGGTTTGTTTGATGGCGAGGACATTCTGATCATTCACCGCTGCGGTAAGGAACTGCACGACAGGAAGAAAAGAATCATAGGGGTGATGGAAAAGCAAATCCCGTTGACGCAAAGAACTGAAAATCGCCTCCGGATCATCCTCCGCAAACGGTGAGACAGAGTAATGGGGAGGATCCTTCAACTCTGGTCTGGGAAGCTTCATCAATTCCATCAAATGCCCAAGCCCCATCGGCGGTTCGATATCGTACACATCATCCGAGGTGATTTCAAGATTCTCGACAAGAATGTCCTTGATTCGCTGCGGCATTGTCTTTTCCACCGCGACCCGAACAACCGAACCGAATCGGCGCAGTTTAATGGATTCTTCGATCGACCGAATGAGGTCCTCCGCTTCGTCCTCTTGAATTTCGAGATCGGCGTTACGGGTGACGCGGAAGCCATATGCTTCCTTCACTGCCATGCCGGGGAAGAGCATGCTAAGATTATTGGCAATCACATCTTCCAGCCACACCATTCTCGTTTGTGGTGAGCCTCCCTGCTTTGATGGAACCAAGAGAAGACGCGGCAGCACATCCGGCACTTTCACGCGGGCAAACTTCTCGTTACCATCACGGTCGGTCACAACCACAGCGAGATTGAGACTCAGGTTCGAGATGTAGGGGAAAGGATGTCCCGGATCGAACGCCAGCGGTGTGAGGACTGGAAAGATCTCATTCGCAAACACTAATTCCAGAGACGATCGCTCTTCAGAGGAAAGATGTTGGAAGCGGAGGAGGTGAATTCCTGCTTCTTCAAGCAATGGATGGAGAGTCTTCCAAAAACACCGACTCATATCCCTCATCATTGATGCGGAACGCTGGTGGATACTCTTCAGTTGCTGCAAGGGGATACGTTCATCAGGAGAATATTCGACCAGGTCAGCAAAGATCTGCTCTTTGATGGCGGCGACCCTGATCATGAAGAACTCATCAAGGTTCGAGCTGACAATGGAAAGAAACTTGATTCGTTCCAGCAATGGATGTGAAGGGTCGTTTGCTTCATCCAACACTCGCTGATTGAACTCAAGCCAACTCAATTCACGGTTGATATAGAGTGATGGATCGATGCTCGCTGGCAGTGGCTGTAATCCTTGATCGGCGGAACGACGGGGCCGTGCCCGCTTGCGCGGTCGTTTGCCTCGTCGGGTGGATCCCTTCACAGTCCGTTCTTCCTTTTCGTTTCCAGCCATATCAGCAAGGTCACCAGATTGCACAAGTTCACTGAGCAGGAATACAAAGAAACGCGTTGTTTTCCGTAATAATATCCGAAGTTCACCGCGGAATTCCAACCAACCTCGATGTTCAGACAAAACTAACTCCAATCGTGAATCGCTTGATTCTCATCAAATGTCGGGATATATTAAGTCCGCAGTTATGAACGTCCGTTCGAGACTCATGACGAGACAAACAAACCCACAGGCTTGCATCGTGTTGAGGCCTTTCGCACAGGTCATGGTCGCTCAGTGTGATGGATAATGCAACCTGTCAAGATCTACCGGTCACTATTCTATCCCACAGTATTGTAATGCATCCGAGATCGAAGGAACGTAGGTATGCGATGTAGTCTTTGTTCTACGGAGCTTCCCCTTGAGGCGCGCTTTTGCCTGAATTGTGGGGCTCCTATTATTGACCGCCTCACCCCCGACCAAAAAAGAACGGAAGATCGTTTTTCTCTTCTTCAGGATTACATCCCTGCGGAATTAGCAAAAAAGATTCTCACGGCCGGAAAAAAAATCGAGAGCGAGCGCAGACATGTGACCGTCCTTTTTGCGGACGTCACCGGATTCACCGCTCTCTCCGAAAAGCTGGATCTGGAAGTTGTTTCCACAGTACTCAACGATTGCTTCCGCGGGCTCATTTCTACTGTTCTGAAATATGAAGGAACAATTGATAAGTTTATCGGTGATGGCATCATGGCGATCTTTGGCGCACCTCTCGCACATGAAAATGATCCGGAACGTGCAGTCCGATGTTCGCTGGAAATGCTTCACGATATCGAACGCTATAACGCCCTCTCCGACACACCTCTGCCGGCGCCGCTCAGTCTTCATGTCGGGCTACATTCGGGAATGGTCATCGCGGGAAATGTAGGAAGCGATCTCCGAATGAATTACTCTGTCCTCGGTGATACGGTCAACCTTGCGTCCCGCCTTGTGGAGCTCGCTCCGCCAGGGGAGATATACATGAGTTCCGAAACATTCAAGCTGGTTTCGAATCTCGTGGTTGCAGAAGGTCCGGTTGCTACGCCGGTCAAGGGGAAGGTCGAGCCTGTCTCCGTCTATAAAGTACGGTCACTCAAGGCCGAAGTGGCGCGTAAACCGCTTGTTGCTCGCGACGAATTTGTAGGAAGGGTGGAGGAAAAGCGGCAGGTTGCCCAGGCGTTGGAACACGTCCTGAAGAGAAAACATCTTTGCCTTTTCGTTCGGGGCGAGGCTGGTGTTGGGAAGACCCGCTTGAAAATGGAAGTCCTGAAGATGGCAAAGGAGCAGGGGATCGCGACGATCGAAGGAAAATGTTCGAGCTTTGAAGTCAATACTCCATATTATCTCTGGAACACTCTCCTGAAAGGTCTTTTGAAACTGGGGCTCGATTCATCAGAATTGGAAGCCCGTATCCGCCTTCACGAGTTAGTGCAATTCTTTTCATTGGAGGAACACGAACCATATCTTGCCACATTGCTTTCGCTGAGGTACGAGCAGATTCTTCTTGAAGAAGAACATTTCCGGAAGAAGAGGATCTTTGAGGCCATTGCAAAGCTGATGAATACATTTGCAACGCGACGCCCGACACTCTTCATCATCGAGGATCTGCACTGGATTGACAAGTTTTCACAGGAATTGCTTGAATACATTCTGGCGAATACCACGAGTGTCCCCGGGTTGATTGTTGCGCTGTTTCGCGATGAATACGTGCACCAGAAGTCGATCCTCGACTTTGGTCAGCTACTCGACCTGAATCGCCTCAACAGGGAAGATGCACTTATCTTGATGAGGCTTCGCCTTGACGTTGATACGATTCCCGAGAAAGTTGCCGATCTCGTCCTGGTGCGATCGGAAGGGAATCCGTTCTTCATTCAAGAGATGCTCAAGACGCTGCTGGACCGGAAGGTGATTGCAGTTCGAGCGAGAAAAGTGGAAATACTGAATCCAGATATGGAAGGCGTCGTTCCGACGACAATCCAGGGTGTGATCATGGCGCGGATCGATCGCATTCAGGAGGGTATCAAGGATGTCTTGTACAGCGCCTCTGTTATCGGTCGGGAATTTTCCAAGCCACTGTTGGAAAAGGTTGTCGAGAAGCCGGCAGGATTGAATTCCAGTCTGAATGAACTGCAGACCCTGGAGTTGGTGCTCGAGAAAGAAGAAGCGCTCGACTTCGAATACTTCTTCAAACACTATCTGATCCAGGAGGTTGCGTACAATACCATACTCTTGAACAAGAGAAAAGAACTTCATGCCGGTATTGCTCACGCGATCGAAACTCTGTACGCGGACCGTTTGGTGGAGTTCTACGAGCTCCTCGCGTTCCATTATGAAAAGGCAGAGGAATGGGATAAAGCTGCAGAGTATCTCGGCCGTTCTGGAAACAAAGTGATGCAAATCTATTCGGGCGAGGAGTCGAAGAATTTCTTTGAGCGGAAGGAAGTGGCCATGCAAAAGCTCTTCCAATCAGGAAGCGCGAAATGGAGCTTCATGGCAACGATCAAGGCGATTTTTCCCCCTCTCCTGGCAATGCTCATTCCGATCATGCCCATATTCGCGTACGTTCGTTTTCTTGGAAAAACCCGCACACCCGATCTCCTCGAGATCCTGTTGGGTGGCGGTATCGCCAGTCTCCTCTGTTTGTGGTACGCGATCTCTTTGTGGTATCTCGGTGTCGTCCCGTTTCTACGGGGACGCCCAAAGCTGTATGACCTGATGGAAGATCAGGTACGGGCGCTGTTCCGGGACGGGACTAACCTGAGTATTCACTTTTCAGAGATCGACACGCTCCGGTTTTTCGATCCTGTGGCCAACAATGCAAAGCCGTTGAAGTATAAACTCATTGACCCTTTGAGCAGAATTGAGAACTATGGGACATTGACATTTGGCAAATGGATCAAGGAAGTATTCAACATACTCCCACCATACTCCTTCGGGTTCGGCTCAAAACAGGGAGAGATTCATATCAGGTTGAAAGAGGGATTTCGGGCGATGCGGGTAGTGATCCCGTGGTTCAATACGCCGGTCCGCAGCAAGGATATGAGCCTTCTTCCATTCGCTCCGAAGGAATTCTTCGACCAGCTTCAGGTGGCGCTGGAGAAGTGGAAACGCACCACCTCCCAAAAGAAATCGCAGTCGGTTGCTCAGAAAAACGAGCAGCTGCAGGCCCGGATCGGCCATCGCTAGCCTGCGCTTTTCTCATTCAGAGGCGGCTTCAATGCGAAGTCGCCTTTCCCATTTTGGAAAAGGCGATCAGGAATGAATAGATATTTGTTCGGCAGAGTTTTTCTCGGATTATTTCTCCTGACGTGGTTGCCGGAAAGCGGACAAGCACGAGGCTTCAGAAAAGCCGACCTGGTTGAAGTCGCGACGCTCGATTCGGCGATCCACCTTGATGTTCGCTACGCAACGGAAAGCAACTTCATGGGTATGATTATGTATTCGCAAGCCAGAGCGTTTCTGCAGCGTCCTGCTGCCGAGGCTCTGCTTCGCGCACAGAAAAGGGCACAGAAGCACAGATATGGCTTGCTGATTTTCGATGCGTACAGGCCATGGCGAGTGACGAAGAAATTCTGGGATGCAACTCCACCATCGAAAAGAAAATTTGTCGCAAATCCGAAGAAAGGGTCAAAGCATAATCGAGGCTGCGCTGTCGATCTAAGTTTGTATTCTTTGGAAACGGGGTTGGAGGTGGTGATGCCATCGCCGTATGACGACTTCACAGAGAAAGCGGCGGCTGACTATACAGACGGTACCGAGCCCCAAAGAAAAGCGCGCGACTTGCTCCGAGCCATAATGGAGAAGGAGGGATTTGCCGTTAATTCCGACGAATGGTGGCATTTCGATTACAGGGATTGGAAGGAGTATGAAATCCTTGACGTACCTTTTGAGAGCATTAGGTGAGTTTTAACTCATGCTAATCAACGGCTCGACGTATCCAAAGAGCCTTCGAATCTTGGATTTGTGGAACGGTCTCGTAGAGAGTCTCGACCGGAAGACTTAAAACGACCCTCCTCTGCCCTAGAGTAGGTGTCATTTGATACTATTTCAGCACCATCAGTCTCTTCACGCTTTGAAAACGATTGCCGCCATTGAGCGGCTGTGCTTCGAGCCGGTAGAAGTACACACCACTCGCGGTGTTCGATGCGATCCACTGAACGTCATGGTAGCCCGCGGGACGTTCTTCTTCCACCAACGTCGCGACTTCCCTTCCGAGCATGTCGTACATCTTCAGGCTTACGCGGCTCTCGACAGGGAGTTGATATTGAATCTTTGTCGATGGGTTGAATGGGTTGGGGAAGTTTTGGTCGAGGGCAAAGACCGTTGGTCCTGTGTACCGTATGATCACTGATTTCGTCCAGATTAATCCGCTGTTGTCGGTGATGAGAAACTCCAGCGTGTCCTGCACGTTGACCGGGGCTGATCGCGCAACATCGAAGGTTAATGTGACTGCTGTGCTCCGTTCCGGAGGTATGCTCCGGACAGTCTGCTCATTAGATGCAAAGGTTAGACTTGAAGAATGTCGGGCAACACGGATGTGAACATTTTCAAACGATGTATTTGTGGAGCTGTTGAGTACGGTCAGCTCAATCGTATTTCCTTTAGTGCCGGGTGCAGCAAGGTGAATTGCTTGGGCGCTTGCACAGTTCGCAGAGAGACCGATAATGACAAAAATGGAAAGTAATCGTTTCATCGTTACCTCTACTTGATATACACATCTCCCACGCCCACATCGACGTGTGCTGACTCAATTCCGCTCACAACAAGCCGCGGGCGAAAGGTAACATTCATCCCGGCGTACGGCGCTATGTTCACCGAGACCGTGCCGGATGTTGACGTTGTGTCCAACACTGCGATTGAGATGCCGCTTGCATTGAGCACGTGCAGGGAAAACTTCTTGTCCCAAATGGTGGCGCCGCGTTGTCCAAACTGTTTCGATACTATTAGCTGTCGAGCGTTCGCCGGAATGTTTACAATGCCCGAACCAAGATAGTCCCACATATTCGTGTACTTGATCTTGCCCCGCTGCCGTAATGATGAGTTCTTGAAAGGAACCACTGTTGTGTCGCCATTCGCAAGAACGATCTTCATCGGCTCGAACTCCAGCGCAAGCGTTGACCGCAGCGTGCGATGGTGGACAACCGCACGTCGCTTCCCTACGCGTCTATCGACACGTAGGATCGTAGACTGACCAACACCTTCCGTCGGCTTTACAACTTTGCCTTTGCTCGAAGCGAGACCACTGGACGAACCCAGCCCGACCTCGGTCTGGCGGGCAACCACGACCTCATACGGAAATTCGCTCTGATCCGTCCAACAATAGATTGGCGTCCCGGAGGTGGAGGTCTCCTGTGTGATGTTCGCCCATGCACCCGATTCGTTGATCGTGCTGACGTCCCATGACGGAGGATCGGCACTTCTCAGTGTAATCAGTTTGATGTGGTCCTGTAATGTATGATTGACGATAGCAACACCACCATATCCCTCTTCACTATTGTAATACGTCACCGAGGGGCTCAACCGGTCAACAAAGTTTTGCCCGAACATCGTGAACCAATCACTCCACGAGTTCTCCGAGTATCCGGCGCGGAAGGTAATGACCTTTCCATACGTCATGTTGATACTTACCCCTGTCCATGCAGCAATGGGATCACCGTTTCCATCAATCGCAACGGACGAGTATTCTGCATCTGATATATCTGTTCCCTTGCCAACACTCTCTTCTTCGCTCCACTCAGACCCATTGTACATGCGCGACCACGGGGATTCCGTATCGTTTGCATAATCGTAGACGAGAGATACAAAGGACTCACTCCCCGCGAGAGTCGGATATCGCACTCGGTCATCGTACTGGCCGCTGATCGAGACCGGATCCGCCCAGCTTGCGCCATCATCTTCCGAGAGTTGATGCAGTAGACCCCCCTGACTGCAATACACAACCACTAGTTGGCCGCTCTCCTTGACTTCGGCGATGACCGGCGTTGTGCCGTCGGTCTGATAGTTCGAGACCCCCACCGCATCCGCTTCCGGAAGCACTGCCGGCGTTGACCAGCTCTCACCATTGTCCTGGCTATAGGAATGCCAGACCTCGTAGGTGGAGGGAGCAATCTTCCGCTGCCAAACGATCTGCGCGGTGCCGTGTTGCGACACGGTAATGCACGGACGGGAGTTATCACCGACAGCCGTATTGATTCGATGCGTTTGATCCCACGAAGACCCTCCATCCTCTGACCGGCGGTAGAAAACCTCCCCGCCTGAGGTAAAGACCTCATGCAGATAACTTTCCGACTTTGCCAGATGTCGTGCGTTGTTCGTTGCCGTTGCATCCCATGAGCTGGACTTGTTTCCTGCGGCAAACGTTGAATCCTCTTCCCGCAGTTTTTTCAAAACATATTCTGTGTTGAAGCGTAGCAGAGCATACGCCTCGCTCGTGATCAGACCGGCCGAGCTATCGGGATAAACGTTCAGCAGCACGGAATCGAGTTTGGCTTTGGCTGCTCCGCGGCGGGTTGGCGTTGCCGCGAGGTGTGACTGAGCCGAGTCGATGAGGGCTGTGTACTTGTTGGCCGCGGCTTGAGTCGTGATCCAGTTGAGTGTGCGGGATTGATTGATGTAGGATTTGATCGTGTCGAGGAAACCAAGACCGTTGAAGGGGGTGGGGGGAGTTCGGGGGCTTATGGTTACTCCTGACTTAGATGTATCAAAGATGTCCCCATCACCAACAATTGAATCGGGTTCGATTGTCAATCTTGGCAATTCAAACCATCCTTCGGCATAGTAAGTTGTAACGGACGGGAGGCTCTGCGAAACAATCCAAAAGCCTCGAAGGCTTGAGTCGGGCCTGATGAAATTCATCGTGTCGATCCCGGCCCACTGTACGCGGAGCACATCTTGTACGCCCCTGGTTATTGAACCGTCCCATCCAGGGGGTGAATTGAATGAGTCGATCTGAGCGTTTGTTAAGACCAGTACTATCCAGACGCTTTGATCAGCGTTTCCTGCGTTCCTCACTTCGTATTCGTAACGATAACTCATCCCATCCTGGGTGACAGAACTGAGAACGGTCTCTGCAATCTGTTTTCCACTCGGATAGTACAGAACTCTCAACGTGTCTTGGGCAGCCAAGGAAGAGAAGGAGAATACCATGAAGCAACATACCCATGAGACCCGGTTCATGAAATTACCTCATTCGAATATGGACGTGATCGTTATGTTCAAAGGGAACCCCAGTTGTGAACTGTCTTACCAAACCTAGTAAGCGGCCGATTTGCAATCGGGGTACACACTGGTTGAGACTGTTGATTCCCGAAAAGCCGACGTCAGCGCTCTTTCCAATTCTATGTTCCCAATGTGTTGTGTCTTGGTGATGTCTCCAATCATTCATAGTATCAAACAGGCCTCCCCTTTCGAGACTGATGTCGTTGATTCGCAGTCGGATCCCAAGATGAAGACGGTTATAATTGGATGCAATACTGTCAATTGCCGTAATCATCGCCTGAGTACCATAGTGATTATCGTAGTGCAATGATGTTGGGATGTCTGTTCTGCAAGGGTCGTTTGTTCCGGAGTGGTTATCCGGCGCTCCTACGAGTTCATAAGTTGTATCCGGTTCCAACGCAAAAAGGCTATCTACTTTGACCACCAATGTATCTCTTGCAACGACATTGGTGTCAGTAATACGATCCCACTGCCGAATAACTGAAACTCAAGGTATCCCCCTCTGCATCGATGGTGATGAACAACGATCTGTCATATGGGCTTATACCGCGGATGTCGTGGTCGGTTCCTGTTACGGGGACATGTGCACACCAATCAAAGAAATCCTCCGGGCCGTAGTACACGGTCTCACTCGCCCATTCCACGACGTTGCCGGAATACGCGGTGTCTGGTGTGATGGTATGGAACTGCGCTGAAGAAGAAATAGGAGTCAGAATCTGAAAAAGATTGTTCACCCGGATCAAAACGACGCCAGCACGAGGAGCAACCCATATCGCCTCACCTGTGGATGACTGGAGGATAGAATTGGTGCTTGCGATCTGACTCTGTTGGTTTATTCGAATCGTATCCCTGATAATGACCTGGGCAACAGCCGGCAGATGCAGCCACGAGAGAAGCAAGAAACTAACTGCGGCAGGAACAACCATCCGCAATTTGCGGGGGTGTGAGAGCGAGCGTCTATTGTCTGGCATGAATGCCTCAGGAATGTTGCGAACCTCGCAAGTAATATACGCTATGAAACGAGGCTCGTCAAGAGAATTCTCAGGTATTTTTTGGTTTGGTTCTCTAAGTCAGAGTGACAAGTCCGATTTGACCCTCACTATTGAGAGCGGAGGCGAGTACAAAAACAAGAACGCCCCGACGGACAGTGTCGGGGCGCTGGCTCAACTTTAGAATCTACATCGGTTCATCTGAGCAACAAAAGTTTCTTCACCGCAACATAATCAGTCGCTACAAGCCGGTACATATAAGTGCCACTTGCCGCGTTCGTGCCGTCCCACTGCACCTTGTGCTGGCCTGCGGGCAGTCGGTCAGAGAGAATTGTTGCAACCTCTTGCCCAAGCAAGTTCACGATCGTCAATCGCACGTCGGATGCATGAGGAGTATCAAAGCGAATTGTCGTTTGTGGATTGAACGGATTTGGAAAGTTTTGGTATAAGCGATACTCGACCGGGAAAGCGTCGTTGTCCCCCACACTCAAGGGACAAGGTTGTACGAAGGTCTGGAGAGATGCCGGGCTGGAATTGTTCGAAGTATCTACAGCGGTGAGCCAGAAGTGATAGAGCGTATCACATTCGATCGTTGAATCGGCGAAGGAAGTGTCAGGTATAAATACCGATGCGAGAAACTGTCGCATGCTGGTATCGGCACGGCTCCGGAAGATATCATACCGCATCATGTCCGGCTCAGTATTCGGTGACCAGGTGAGGTAGGCCGACTGCCTCGGAAAGAAACCACCGGTTATCGTGAGTCCTTGGGGCTGTGCTGGCGGTGTAATATCGCTAATGCGAAAGGAAACGACTGTGGTTTCACTGACCCCAAACCTGTTGGACGATGCGAGCCCGTAGTATTTGAGTACTCCAAACGGTGCGGGAATGGTGAATGTGGAGTCGGTTCCCGGAAGGGCAGCGGATTCTGAGAGTGTCAATGAATCACCGCCGGCCAAGAGATGGATGGTAGCGCTGCTGGAGGGGTTTCTGAATGACCAACGTAAAAGGACGCTTGCAGTAGACTGCTGTATCGCCTGGAAATACTCCGGCCCCCCGAGTCCCTGAATACCGAAGGGGTGATAGATCACTGTTCCATAAATCGAGCTATCAGCGGCATGCGTTATCCAAGACTCGACCACTGACGAATCATCCGATCCCCAGTAGTTATTCTGGGCGAAGATGTTTGTGGTTGCGTTATTAAAAAGCTGGTAAATCACTCCCCCGTTGTTGTTATTCTCCAAAATATTCCAGCCATCGTCGCTCGTGTCTGCGTTGAGCACGTTGCCAATATTCGGCAACGGTGAGCTTGTCGGATTGCCGGGTGAGTAGCACGTTATTCCCCAATAATTTTCTCGAATGATATTCCCGGTAATGATTGGTGCGTTTGACGGACCGCCAACCTGAATCGTAATGCCGCTGCCGGAAACAAGCGGGTCGGGGTTAATTCGGTTTTCCTCAATGCGATTGTTCAGAATCCGGGGAGTCATGTTGAGACCCTGACTCAATATTCCAAAACTGTTATCGTGAAGATAATTATTTTCGATCAGTGCACCGCACGCGCCTGCAGACTCGATGTTGACCAAACTTATGGCCCCTGCCCGATAGTACGATTGGTTCGAAATCTCATTCCCGCGGATGATTGGGTTGTTCACTCCTTGCGGACCGACCGTGATCTGGTTACGGGGACTCGTGTTCTCGAAATTGTTGTTTGCGAAGATGTTGTTTTCGATACGTGGTGATGAATTGAGATTGACCGTCATGCCGCTGCGTCGGTTCTCGATAAACAGGCAGTTCTGAACAATCGGGCTGGCGTTGAAGCAGTGAACTCCATTGCTGCCGTTATTTGTAAACACGCAAAACGAGATTGTGGGATTGGAGTCGAGACAATGGATCGCCTCGGCTGCGTCCTGGATTCTGCAGTATGCAAACCTGGTCAGGGAATCGACAGCGCTATCCTCAATCCGGAACCCTCGATGAGCCCCGGGTGTTTCGACAGCGCCTTTCACAATGATCGAATCGGTCGGAGTTCCTTCGGCTTCCAATCCACCCAAAACGGTGAATCCAATAGTGCTTCCCTGACTTACCGTGATGACGGATCCCGGCAGGATGGTAAGCCGATCGTTTTGAGAAACAGTTAGTACATCAATAAGGGTGTAGGACGGGAAACTTCCGATCAGAGTTCCGGACGAGTGGAACACAAGGCTGTCCAAAGTCCACAGCACACCGGTATTCGGTGTGCTGTATGGAGTTCCGAAAGCCTGCGGCAGAAATGAATAGATCAAGAGAGAGAGGACGGATAGTCGTTTCATGAGGTTGAAGGTTCCAGTAATGTAATTATTTCGATCGTGGAAGTCCCCGGAAACATATCGACCGGAATTGCAGATATCACCCGGAAGCGTGATCGTTTCCATCGTTGTAGTTCTGAAAACACAATATCAATATTACAGAAAATATGCACGACGCGATTGGGTTGGTAGGCCGCTATTGTTTCTATGACTCCTGGCGCTGTTCCATTGCGAGGTGGATCAAGGAGTACCGTTGTCGGTGACTCGCCTTTCACCATGACCCTTCCCACGGTTTCTCCTGAAATATCGGAGGTTATAAAACGGCAATTGTCAATGTGAAGTCTCTTCGCATTTGCCACAGCCGCCTGAATCGATTCGCGCGAGAGTTCCACCCCTGTGACACGTTTGACAGAGTCGGCAAACAACAGCGAAAAAAGACCGTACCCACAATAGAGATCAAGAAAGACGTCAGACGGAGTGAGCTTCAGGAGGCTTTTCGCTTGACCGACAAGGCTTGGTGCATGAGACAGATTCACTTGCGTGAATGAAGATGGTGCAAATCGAAACTTTCTTTTTTGGACCTCCTGAGAAATATAGCTTCTTCCAAACAGTTTACGGAATGAATATCCCCGCTCAGGATTCCTGGTTCCCAGGTAGTACCTTCCATTGTCATCTCCCTGGAAAAGCCAAACGCTGGTAATCGCGGGAGAAAACTTTGTCGCATTTTTTGAGGCAGCGTTCGCACTTCTCACGATCTCAGCATCGATACGACCTACATGAAAGATGAGACTGCATTCAGCATAGTCACCCTTCAGGATTACATAGCGGAGCGAGGCGGCGAGCTTTTGAAACGGTTTTTGATTGAGGACTTCACGGAATTGGTCATAGATCCTGGCGTGGTATTCGGGTTCGATCGCACATGTCGCGACCTCAAAACCGCGTTCGTCGTTCTTCCCGGATTGAACAAGGCCGAGCCGCACTTCTTTGCCAGCAAGAAATACTTTTCGTTTTGTCACCGTCCTATAGTTCCGTCCATACGGAGACGGCTGCAACGGGCTAAGGGAAATATCGAGATTGAGGTTGGACCAGAACTTCTGAAGAGCGAGATTCTTCAGAGGGAGCTCATCGTCATACAAAAAACGGGAGCCGTAACAAATGCTGCACCGTTGATTCGTCAATGAGACACATTCACCGGGTGGCAGTTGTCGCGGTGACAGACCCGATGCACGTACAACATCGGCAAAAATCTCCTCGTAAGGGAATTGGAGAGACACGACGAATCCGCTTCATGTTGTCAGATCGGCATACGCATTTTTGAGACGCGGAAGCATCTCCTCGATTTCTTCCAAAGAAACAGCACCGACAGAGAGACGGAACCAACCATGGTCCTCCTCCGTGCCAAACGCCTGGAAGGGAACAATCGCGAGCCTCGCTTTGTCGAGAAGATATCTACGAACATCCTCACTCGAATTCAGTACTAATCCATCAGAGGTTCGCTTACCTTGAAAACTGAACCTCGCGCTAAGATAAATTGCTCCCATGGGCGAGACAGCGTCAACGGGTACGCCATCCCGTTGTAAACTCTTCAAGCCTGTGAACAAGGCGTTCAATCTGGCCTGGATGCCACTCTTCATTTCATCATGATATTCATTGATGAGATCGGTCGAATGAAGAAGTTTCGCTGTCGCAACTTGTTCGGCGCGCGGAGCCCATGCGCCGACATGTCCCAGGAATCCCACCATGCGTTCTGAGATATCTGTTGGCGCAATTGTCCAACCAACACGGACGCCGGTTGCAGCAAATGCTTTCGAGATGCCATCAACGAAGATGGTATACGGGGCGATTTCAGGTCGGATGGTTACCGGATTGACATGTCTTGTCTCTCCGAATGTTAGCATCCAATATACCTGATCGTAGAGAAGATAGAGCGGCCGCTCGCCGGGTCTCCTGGCATTCTCTTCGAGCACCAGGTCGCAAATCTCTTCGAGGATTTCGGGCGAGAAAGCGGTTCCGGTAGGATTGAGTGGTGAATTCAATGCAAGCAATCGAGCGCCACGGACTGCGTTCTCTAATTTTTTTCGCGTCGGTAGGAATCTCGTCTCTGCCCCGCAATCGACAGGACGCCCATCGGCGCCAACGAGATGACAATAGTGGTTGTTATTCCATGACGGGGTCGGATAGACAACAACATCGCCCGGATCGACAACGGCACGATACGTCGCATAGATCCCTGGTCGAGACCCTCCTGTGATAAGGATAGACTCGATAGGATATTCCAGTTTCAGCCAGCGAGCATAAAACTCCTGGACCGCCCGCCGTAAGGACAGCATTCCTTCGGAGGGGGGATAATTTGTCTCGCCCGCAGAGACGGCATGCTGTATCTCATCTTCAAGTAGACGGGGAATTCGAAATTGTGCAGGAGTAAAATCTCCGACGGTGAGATTACAGATCACTACTCCGCGTGCGGAGAGAGTTCTAATTTCCGCGGCTATCTTCAGAATCTCCGACCCGGTCAGATCGGCTACCATCGAGGAAACACGCTGATTTGTGTTCCCAGCGACAATGGATTTCGGACTCGCTTGTGACATACGCTCCCTGGTGGGTCCTGTGGACGGGTTTCAATGTATGGTTTTCCTCATTTGAAGGCTAATGAGCGGATCCGGAGCAAGGAGTTGATGTTTTGATAACATCCAGTTTATGATTTGTTAAAACGAACGGTGTATATTCGTGGCAGACAGCAAGACATCGCACAGTGTTTCGATTGGCATAAACGAGAGCCAAGGTTAGTCTCAAACAAATTTAAGCACTCTCTATTTACACATCCTCTTATGACGAATTCAGACAAACGTCAACTTCTTTTTTTCGTTGTGATTTTCTCACTTGTCGCCACTCTCTTTATTCAATTAAGTTAGAGGATACAACTGTAGGCAAGGTTCCTCCCAGCAACAAACAAAAAAAAATGGGCAGGGGTGATGTACCCTGCCTTGGTTCTTCATTTCGACCCGAGCTCCTGTTATTGTTCTATCGTACAGTCTGATTGGTTGGTCACGTGTTGAGCTGAATCCCGAAAACGGTGCCGTCGCGACGCGTTTGAGCGCAGTGAGAACAAGCCGAATAGCATTCCTTAAAATACTGCGGAAGACGGTTGATTTTCACGCGTTGACTTGTTAGTTTTAGTGTGCCCGCACGCCTTATCCTTTCTTCACCACCCTAGGTGACCAGATGAAGTTCAGGCTTTCTACGATTCGCCATTCCAGGATTGTTTCGAGTCTCACCCTGGCGCTCATTCTCGCTTTCGGGGCGTACTACTATTTTTACGTCGACCGACAACGGGAATACGTTACCGCTCGAAATTTCCGGCAACTCAAAACGGTTGCAGCTCGAATTCAATCCAATATCCAGATCGTTGCAAATCTCTTCACTAAGATTGCCGAGGATAAGAGAACGGCAGAAAGGCCGCAGTACCTTGACTACTTGAAGCAGGCAAATATCCAATCTTTTGCAAGAATGGATCATCAAGCGGTTGAGAAGAGCGAAAAACTTGTCTTCAAGGTGGGGAACAACTCTATCGCTATCGAATCTGAAGGCATGCGGATGCTGCGCAAAGAAATCGACGTGGCAAACCTCACCGATCCTTCGACCGTATTTGGAGTGTTCGATGATATAATTATCGTGAACCAGGCTGGTGGGATCGTGTACCAACGGCCCGAGGTTCTTGTGAACCTCAGGTTATTGGATAGTCTTGTAACCCCGGATGGAAAGACATTGTCCTTTAGATCCATAACGCGGTCAACCGGACTGCAGAAGGTCCTTATCGCAGGCACCTCGTTCGATATGTTTCTATATCCGCTTCATATTGCTCCGGGTGGAGTGGAGCCGCAAGACTGGGTTCTTGTTGCGTTGACGGCATCGGAGAGAGTGTGGAAGGAAAGCCTGCAAATATCTCCGACGACAATCATTCTATTTTCCGGCCTGGTGTTCTTGATCGCCATTTGCTGGCCACTGTTCAAGCTTCGTTTCATGGGCTCACGGGACGAGTTGCATCGTGCCGACGTGTTGTTCGCGATGCTCTCCGTATTTCTCGCAGCGTCCATCATATCATTCCTCGTGATAGACATATTCGTGATTTATTATTCGTTGAAGAAGGATTTGGATCAACAACTGGATTCTTTTGCTGCCAGAATAGAACAGAATCTGGGGCAGGAATTGGACAGCGCATATTCACAACTGCAACAATTTGTGGAGATAGCCAATCCTGAAAATATCGCTTTTCCCAATCGCGTCGGAAAAATACTTCATAACCGGACGAGCGAGTACTATCCGCAGTCCTATCCTTATCTTGATGTAATGTTTCTGATCGATTCATCGGGACGACAGGTTGCGAAGTGGAGCACTCAGTCGGAGCCGACGCCAATGATTTCTGTAAAAGAGCGGGCATACTTTACGAATTTGAAAGAGGGGAGAACCTATCAGCGCACCACTGCGTGGGGTGAATCGATGGAATTCTGGCTTGAACCACACTATTCATTCACAACGGGGTTATTTGCAACGGTGCTTTCTGTTCCTTTGCGAGAGTTGGATACTGATCCGGCAAAGAAGGTTGCCGCACTTCAATTTGGTCCTTTGTCTCTCCGTCTGCCGATTACCATTCGAGGATACGGGTTCTGCGTCATTGACGAGAGCGGGAGAGTGCTGTATCATTCAGATGCAGAAAAGAACCTTTACGAAAATCTCTTTGAAGAAACCGATCAGGACAAAGCGCTGCAATCCGTTGTCTTTGGTCGCGCTTCCACTCCTGTGACGGTACGGTATTGGGGAGAGAATTATCGAATGCTCGCCCGACCGTTGAGCGACCTTCCCTGGACCATTCTTGTCTTTCGGGACAACTCAGTGTTCAGTACGCTCCACTTGGAGGTCGTGACGGTGACGGTTGTGTTGTTCTCGTTCTACGGTCTTCTGTTGATCCTGCTCTTTGTGTTTGCCTGCATGCGTGTGGGATGGCATGTGGAATGGCTCTGGCCTGCCAGCGGATATCGGGTGACTTATCTTCGTCTCATGTTGTACTATCTAAGCATTGGTGCCGTGCTTATGGTGTTCCGTTCAGCCGGGGTAGATCGAGACTTCCTGCTTCTCTCTTCATTTTTCCTTCCTTGTGTCAGCGCGGGATTATCATTTGGAATGCTGGAAAGGCGTCTCTCCCTCAAATTACATCGAATGGTTCACTCAAAAACGTTGATGACAACATTTTGGGTTCTTCTCACTGCACTTGTCGTGTACGAACTAATGCTGCCTTCACTCGCCACACAGATCATCATTCTCCTCGCCGTTTCCTGTGGTATTCTGTTTATGGTCATGTCGTCTCCCGTTACATCAATCTTGAAATCACATTTGTGGGCCGTTCTTGGCGTCTTCACAGGGATTTACCTTCTCCTCACGCTTATTGTCTTTGGCGGGACATTCACCTTGTCGGGCATTGCGGGATGGGTTCTTGTTAGTGTCGGTATTTTCATCGGTGTCCGCTTTCTGAGGGGGAAACCGATGCCGGATTTCCGGCTTACCTATCCGCTTGCCGCGACCGCATTTCTGGTAATGACCGCTGTGCAACCAACGCTGAATTTCTTTCAGTTGGCGACTGATTCGCAACTTGAATTGATGGTAAAGCAGAACCAGCTGCAGCTCGCAAAGGACCTTGAACAACGCGCTGACAGGATCAGTCAGGAGTTCAGGTCGATTGTCTACACACCAGCGGATGACATACTGCAGGTCAGGATGGATGATTCACTCGACGTCTACACGAGCTTCTTTTACAATACACATCGATTCCA
Organism: Bacteroidota bacterium; assembly: GCA_036397975.1. Lineage (GTDB taxonomy): Bacteria > Bacteroidota > Ignavibacteria > UBA10030 > UBA6906 > SZUA-287. Next base: position 14,332 of record DASWHW010000123.1, on the reverse strand, counting down.
CAGCGCAGCTACCCCCGTGGAATCTCTTACGGAGCGTAGGGAATTACAGCACGACATCCTTCGTTGGTTGATGCCAACATATGATGATCACGCGTTACAAACGCGCGGCTTGATCGCTGATCAATCAGCTGATGGGTTGTGGAACTGGCAACGCTCAAACGACGGAACAATTGTCATGGATAAACTGGGGTTTATCTCCCATAAGGGAGAGCGAAGTTTTTCCTCGGTGCGTATCTTCCTTCCAACATACCTGTACCTCCTTCATCGATTGTCTCCTGTCATGTGGTTTCTTCTAACGATCTGTATTGTTGGTGTGGTTGTAGGGATATTTTTTATTTTGCGATCCACAGTGCGCCGAGTGTTCCTTGTTGATGCGTATGTCAGTCCTGTTTCGTCCGCAGTGACCATTATACCCAGGACGCTCGCTCAGAATGTTCTGATGCTTGGTCCGCCCCCTTCGGGAGAGGAAAAACTCCTCAAAGTCCGGAACATCCACTCCATCGACCTTGTCGAGGTTGCTACTTCTGACTCCTGGGCCGATGCATACCCTTATGGGTCCGTGCCAGCCAATAAGGTTGTTGCCATCCACCATTTCGAGCATGCGATTGACGATGCCAGGCAGAATCATCAAAAGCTCAAGTTCCTTGAACATCTCGTGTACACGATGCACCGGAACATCGTTCTTCTGTCTTCGGTTGATCCTCTTTCATGGATGGTGTTGAACGGCAAGCAATCCGACAATGGGCAGCAGCCACAGAGAATGGGCGAAGAGAAGAACCGGTGGGATATTCTCCTCAGCGGATTTGCGCGCATTCAATTCAGAGAGCCGGCGGGACATACCGACTTTCGTGAACACATGGAGAGCGAAGTAGAGAAGATGACGGGCGTGACACGGTTTGACGAACCCGCAGCCAGTCTGATCGAGTGCGTTCACAATGAGTGCTGGGACGATGCGAGCCTGCAGACCTTTGCTATGGAAATTATTGCCGGGCTTCATTCATCATCGAGGCATGACAGGTTGTGTGACCAGTTCCTGATGCAATTGCAGGAAAGCGCACGTACCTACTACCATTCACTCTGGGTTGCGTGTTCGCAGGATGAGCGGCGTGTTCTGGTCTATCTTGCACGCAATGGTTATGTCGGGGTCCCGAATCTCCGCACTGTGGAACAACTCCTTCGCAGGAAATTGCTCCGTCATACCCCGGCATTGCGCCTGATGAACAGAACCTTTAGATTGTTTGCGTTGGAAGTTGCCAGACCCGCCGATACTGCTACAGAACTGGAAGTCCGAAGCGTATGGAGCATTGCTCGCGTGCCGATCCTCGTGTTGCTCATCGGTCTCGTCGTGTTCCTCTTCGCAACGCAGAATCAGTTTTTAGATTCGGCCATGGCATTGGTGACTTTGACAGCTGGTCTTCTTCCGGCGCTCTTTAAAATCGTAGGGTCAGTCCAGGGCCGCCAGGGAGATTCTTCGAAGGACTGATAGTCAGACCGCGAGGTTTTTCACCATATAATACTATTTGAATGAAAGGAACCATTGCTTATGATAAGCAAGACCATGCAGGACGCAATCACTCAGCAGATCAAGGATGAATTTGCTTCGGCGCACCTGTACCTCTCGATGTCTGCATACTTCACCTCCATTAACATGAACGGTTTCGCTCACTGGATGAGGCTGCAATATACCGAGGAGGTGAACCATGCGATGAAGTTTTTTGATTACCTCCATGATCGGGGTGGGCACGCGGGGGTACCCGGAATCGAGAAGCCGGCCGCTGCATTCAAGTCCACATTCGACGCTTTCCAACAATATCTGGATCATGAGAAGAAGGTAACGCAGATGATCAATGGTCTGTACGAAAAGGCGACGAAGGACAATGATTATGCCACGGAGATTATGCTGCACTGGTTTATTAAAGAGCAGGTTGAAGAGGAAAAAGTGGGAATGGAGATCATTGAACAGCTGAAAATTGTTGGCGACAGCAAGGCTGCGCTGCTCATGCTTGATCGCCAACTCGCCGCTCGCAGCAATGCCTGATGGCTGACTGTTTCATACATCGAATCCCGGCTCGCTGGAAACGCGGTCGGGATTTTTCTTTCACGGCATGTTAAAGGATTCTCTAGAATGATACGCATACCTCTTGTGTTATTTGCACTCTCGTTCACGATTTCGACAACGACGATTGCACAACAACGCCCGATGACAATAACCGATATGATGAAGTTCAATCAAATCGAACGGCCATCCATTTCGCGCGATGGCGCGTGGGTTGCCTACACTCTCGAACCGGATAGGGGGGATGGCCAGGGTATTGTTCAATCAACGAAGACCTCAAAGAAATACGCTGTTCCCCGCGGCGATAGACTCAGCATTTCATCCGATTCCCGATGGGTGGTCATGGAAACGGAACCGCCCGCCGATATCGTAGAGAAGAAAGAGAAAGACAAGGATAAACCGCGGCCAGGGATGGTGCTTATCGATCTGGTTAATGGGGATACATTAGGGGTTCCTTCTGTGCAGAAATTTGAGTTCTCGGAGAATGGAAAGTGGCTCGTGTACCAGTTGTTCAAGTGGGAGGAAAAAAAAGATTCAGCCAAATCCAAGGACAGCGCCTCCTCGAAAGACAAGAAGAACCTCGGCACCGATTTCGTCATCCGGAATCTTCCCTCCGGCAGCGCAGACACGATCCATTTTGTCAGCGCATTTGCAGTGGACAGCACGTCGCAGTTTCTCGCCTATGCCCTCGCCGATACGTCTGGTAAGTCTAATGGGGTGTATGTGAGGAATTTCGACAGAACTCTTTCAAGTGAACGTCCTGTTCATCGGGACTCTAACGGCGTCTTCACGAACCTCACGTGGAGTAGCTCGACGGGAAAACTGGCCTTTGTGTCTGCCAAGGAAAAGAAGAAAGAGAATCCAGGCCCGGGTGCACTTTGGTTATGGGATCAGAATACAAAGACGGCATTCACCGTTGCAAACTCGGAAACGACGGGAACGGGATGGATAGTCCCATCGAAAAACTCACTCTCGTGGTCTGGCGATGGAGAACGGTTGTTCTTTGGAATGAAGCCAGCCGAAGGACGAGACGAGGCCGGGGAAGATTCAGCCGCTGCGTTGGACTTTTTTTCGATTACCTCCATCCTCAAAAACCGCGGCGTTGACGTGTGGCATTGGAATGACCCGTTGATTATCCCCAACCAGAAGAATCGATGGAAAGAGGTGAAAGACCAAACATTCATGGCGGTCTACAATAGTCAATCCGGAAAAGTAGTCAGACTCGGCGACAAGGATCTGCCGACCATCGGGAAGGCTGAAAATCCATTCGTTGCTCTAGGCCGCTCGGACATTCCTTATCTGAAAGAAATCACCTGGGAGGGTCATTTCAACGACGCTTATGTTGTTCGTCTAGAAAATGGCGAACGAACGAAAATTGGAACTCGTCTTCGGGATCAGATCGCCCTCTCGCCAAACGGGAAATACGTTACGTATTTCCAGGACGGGAATTGGTTTCTGTTTGATATTGCCGACAGCGGTACGGCAAATCTAACAAAGAACCTCGGAGTGTCATTTGCAGACGAAGAAAACGACACACCTTCACCTCCCCGCAGCTATGGATTTCCGGGATGGCTCAAAGGGGATTCGGCTCTACTTTTGTACGATCGTTACGACATCTGGTCTGTGCCAACGAACGGAGGCGTCCCATTCATGCTCACAGATGGGCAGGGGAGGAAAAATGGACTCACCTTTCGTGTTCAGAAAATGGATAAGGAGTCTCGTTTCTTTCGCAAAGGAGAAACACTCCTCCTGACCGCGTATCATGACAAGAAAAAGTTCACCGCCTTCTATGAATTAACTATTGGAACACCGGGTGTCCGTCGTCTGACGAACGTTGAGAAGAAGTTCAGCTTTATTGTGAAAGCGGCCGCTGTACCGCTCATGCTCTTCACACGCGAAAGCTACAATGAGTTTCCGGACCTCTGGATAGCAACAACACATCTGCAGGATGCCAAACAAATATCGAACGCGAATCCCCAAATAAAAGACATCGCCTGGGGCAGTGCGGAACTGGTCGAATGGAACGACGTTGATGGAGATCCATTACAGGGAGTGCTTATCAAGCCGGGCGGATACAAGCAAGGAGCTCGTTATCCTGTTCTTGTGTACTACTATGAGAAGTTTTCACAACGCCTGCATGAGTTTAACCGGATTGAGGTCAATCACCGCCCTTGCTTTCCGTTCTACGCGAGTAATGGTTATGCGGTATTTCTCCCGGATGTGAAATTCGAAATAGGGAGGCCCGGTCCTTCGGCCACAAAGTCTATCGTGCCGGGCGTGCAGAAACTTATCGACATGGGAGTTGCAGACCCGAAGGCGATCGCACTCCATGGCCACTCATGGAGCGGTTATCAAACGGCATTCGTGATTACGCAAACGAACATTTTTGCAGCGGCGATTGCCGGTGCGCCGGTTTCGAACATGACAAGCGCGTACGGTGGGATTCGGTGGGAGTCCGGTCTTGGTCGACTCTTTCAATACGAAGAAGAGCAAAGCAGAATCGGTGGAAGCCTCTGGGAATATCCTGAGCGTTACATAGAAAATTCACCCGTTTTCTTTGCGGACAGGATCAAGACCCCGCTGTTGATACAATTTGGTGATGAAGATGGTGCCGTGCCGTGGTACCAGGGAATAGAGTTATATCTTGCAATGCGAAGACTCGGGAAGGACTGTGTGTTTCTTGAATACCGCGGGGAACCACATCATCTGAAACAGTACCCGAATAAAGTTGACTACACGATAAAATTCAAAGAATATCTTGATCATTATTTGAAGGGGGCTCCTGCTCCGGAGTGGCTTTCGCAGGGAGTGCCGTATAAGGAATAATAGGTGAACACGACCCGATGAAAATAGTATTCATAATTTTGTTCTTTGTGACTCATTCACAATCAGCCCAGACTGATCCGATGGAATCAGTCTCGTGGCTGGTTGGTACATGGGAACGCCATTCAAAAAAAGGCCCTCGTTATGAAACGTGGCGTCGTGACGCAGCGGGAAATCTACGAGGAATGGGTTTTGCAGTTTCGAATGGAGATACCACAAAGATGGAAGGACTGAAGCTCTTAGCGGAAGACGGATTTCTCGTTTACGTGGCTGATGTGGCCGAAAACGCCGGTGAAGTATTCTTTCCGATCGTTGCTCAGTCCGATTCGATGTTTGTGTTCGAGAACCTCGACCATGATTATCCGAAACGCATTGTGTACATGCGGATCGGAACGGATTCACTTGATGTCTACACTGAAGATGCAAACATCGGAGAAAAACGGATCTGGTTTCGTTTTCGCCGCATTCAGTTCTAACAAATTTCCTTCAAAATGCAAAACCGGCCTGTTCGTTTTATTCATATCAGTGACACTCATATCGGACCCACGAGTGATTTTGAGGTCTTCGGGAAAAATCCATACGAGGCATGCGAGAGAGTCATCGAAGCGATCCGCCAGACGGACCTCACTCCCGACTTTTTCATTCATACAGGGGATATTACTGCCTCCATCGATGAAGAGTCGTACAGGCTTGCCCGCATGCTTTTTTCCCGGCTTCCCGCTCCGATGTATTACGTTGCGGGGAATCACGACTCTGTCTCATTCATCAAGAAGCATTTGGAATGCGGGCCTCTGGTCGACACATTTTCCGACCACGATTTGCTTTCGTACGTGTTCGATTTGCATGATCATCGCTTCGTTGTGCTTGATGCGCATCTTCCAAACCCCGACGAAAACCGGGGGACAATGTCAAAGCCCCAGCTCGACTACCTCAGAAAGCAGTTCGTGGATACTAAGTTGCCTGTGACACTGTTTGTCCATTTTCCGCCACACCCATTGGATTCTCGCTGGATCGACAATCAAATGTTGATGACGAATGGCATGGCATTACACGAACTGCTGAAGGAATTTGCTCCACGCGTACGGGGAGTCTTTCACGGGCACGTGCACCGGGGCATCCACACATCGGTGGATGGTTTGCTCTATTCGAGTGTCCCCAGTGTGGTTTGTCAGTTTACTGCGCTGCCCGAAGAGGAAGAACCCACTGCTGACGCGCATCATCCACCATCGTTCAACCTTGTGACAATTGATGGCACCCGGACCGTGATAAAGTCGCACCCTGTAGGCATTGACTAAGGATCACGCTCCACGATTTTCACTCTTTGAATCCTTCCCCGGATTTTGTATACTTTTCTATCATCAGTATCGGCCTGCCGCAGTCCCCATCCCATTCTGGCCGTATCCATTCGAGTTACGTCACCTTATACAAGGAGAATCTTATGAAATTTTTAGGAAGGATTTCTTTTGCCTTTCTGATGGGTTGGGTCATCACATCGTATAATTCCCAGGGACAGACGAGCCAAAACGTAACATTTCTTGGAAACTTCAACGGATACCCGACAATCGGTTACAACGATTGCTGGGGATACACCGCGCCTGACGGAAGGGAATATGCCCTCCTCGGCGTACTCAACGGAACAAGCGTCGTTGATATTACGGATGCTCCGACGTTTACTGAGATCGGATTTGTCTCAAGCAATACTTCAACATGGAAAGATATCAAGACGTACCGCAACTATGCATACGTCGTTACGGAAGCGAACTCGGGACTCCAGGTCATAGACCTCTCGTACCTTCCTGATTCGGTACATCTCGTAACGACGTATACCGGATTTAGCTCGTCACATAACATCAACATTGATACCGCAAATGCGATGCTCTATGCCGAGGGAAATGGTGCGCAGCCCGTGATCGCGATCAGCCTTGCGGATCCAATCAATCCGGTGCAAGTGTCGTTCTTTGGTATCAGTTGTCATGATGTGTACGCTCGGGACAATATTGTTTACACATCGGACGGAAGCTTCGGTTCGATTGGTGTTTATGATTTGAGTACGCCATCGAGTCCCGTCCTGGTAAAGCGATTCAATGTCCCCAATCCCGGGTACGTCCACAATGCATGGCCAAGCGATGACAATCGCTATTTGATGACGACCGAAGAGACCACGGGGAAGACCGTCAAGTTGTGGGACATCAGCGACATTAACAATCCGGTCATCACTGATGATTATCTTGCGTCGCCGGGAATAGCCCACAATACGCATGTCAAAGGGAACTTCGCCTATATCTCGCATTATGTTGATGGTTTACGCATCGTTGATATCTCCAACCCTGACAGTATTTTTGAGGCAGGGTATTACGACACATTTCCCGGCCCAGGTGGATCTTTCTCAGGCTGCTGGGGTGCATTCCCATTCTTTGGGTCGGGAAAAGTGATTGCATCCGATCGCTCGACCGGGCTCTACGTTGTGTACTTTGCCGGATCCGTAACCGGAGTAAAAGTCCCCGGGACAACACCTGAGAAGTTTGTCCTCAACCAGAATTATCCAAACCCGTTTAATCCGACAACAACTATTCGATTCGCGATACCGGAGGCAGGCAAGGTCCACCTCGATGTGTTTGACGTGCTTGGCCGTCTCGTGCGAAGACTTGTTGACGATGAGTTTTCTGCGGGAGAATACTCTGTGCAGTGGAACGGCGCCAACGACCTTGCGGAACGCGTTGTCAGCGGCACGTATTTCTACCGTCTTGCGGCGCTGGGATCGTCCTCGACACGAAAAATGATATTAATGCAATAGACTTAATCCATAGCACGTTGAACTATTTCTAAAGGGCGCATGAAAAAATCCTGCTGGTTATTTCTGGTTCTGAGTATTCTTGCACTGCCGACATCGCTTGTTGCGCAGGGAAGTGGGAGTCCGAACGTTCAATTCCTTGCCAACCTCAATTCTTATTCATCTGTTGGATACAACGATTGCTGGGGATACACAGCGCCCGACGGGAGGGAGTATGCACTTCTCGGAGTGGCAAACGGAACAAGTATTGTTGATATTACCGATGCGCCAACCTTGAACGAGATAGCGTTTATTCCAAGCAACTCTTCTAGCTGGAAGGATATTAAGACATATCGCAACTACGCATACGCCGTCAATGAATCGGGTGGAGGATTACAGATCATCGATCTTTCGAACCTTCCCATCTCGGCAACATTGGCTGGGACATACAGCGGGTTCACGACGTCCCACAATATTTACATCGATACGGCCAATGCCATTCTCTATGCTGAGGGAGCGAGCGCGCAGCCTGTCCGAGCGATCAGTCTTGCTGATCCGCTAAATCCCGTTCAGCTTTCCACGTTCGGGATTGAATGCCACGATATCTATGCTCGAAACAATATTGCGTATGTTTCCGAGGGGTCCAGCGGCTCCATTGGCGTCTATGATCTCACCACCCCCGGGACACCCGCCCTGGTGAAACGATTTCCAATCCCCAACCCCGGTTATGTCCACAACGCGTGGCTCTCGGACGACGGGAATTACCTCATGACGACCGAAGAGACGACGAACAAGACAATAAAAATGTGGGATATCAGCGATATCAATAACCCGGTGATTGTGAGTAACTATTTGGCCGGTCCCGGGTTCCTTGCGCATAACACACATATCAAAGGACGATATGCGTACATCTCGCACTACACGGATGGTTTGCGCATCGTTGATGTGTCCGATCCAAACAACACCTTTGAAGAAGGATATTACGACACGTGGCTTGGCACTCCGGGTGGGTTTGACGGCGCCTGGGGTGCGTTTCCATTCTTTGCCAGCGGCAAAGTTCTTATTTCGGACATCTCAACCGGGCTGTATGTGGTGTTCTTTGCAGGGGCTGTCGATGCAGATTCACTCGATCCGAATCCACCTGAAGATGCAAGCGCCTACAGTGATTACCTAACTCCAACGTCTGTGCGAGTGCGATGGACAGACCCCTCAAGTCTGTTCGGCGGTGGTCCCATCAGTCCATCCGATTTTACCATCGAGATTATTCGTGACTCTTCGTTGGTTGCCTCTGTTCCCGGCGGGACGCAGGAATTTATGGATAACGGACTCGTGGACGGCACATCCTATTCGTACACGATCTATGCGAAAATCATTGCGACCGATAGTACCAGCCGGAAAGTACAGACGAGCTGGATCGCCGGTGGTTCGCCGATTCCAAGAGCTCCAACCAATATCGGATTGAATGGAAACGCTTCGGCGGTGAGGGTGTTCTGGCAGAATCCCTCCAGCAACGTGGATGGAACTCCAATGGACGATCTGGCGGGTGTTCGTCTCTATCAGGATGGAGCACTCGTAGCAACCTACGCGCGTACATCTGCAGACACCAGTCTCGCTGATTCGGCAGATTACACTCCGTCAACACCCGGCAATTATCGCTGGCATGTGACTGCAATTGACAACGAGCCTATCGTAAATGAAAGTGCTCCATCGTGGCCGGTCTTTTCCCCGCTCTCGATTCCATTTGAGGATCATTTCATCACTCCCGGGATTCCCGACGCTCTCGTTTGGATCAATGACGATGCGGATGTTGACAATCGGTCTGTGAATCCGCCAACATCGCCTTATGCGCTTAACCTGAACGCCATGCCTGATGGCGGCGATCAGGTCGATTTGCGTCCCGTGGATCTAACCGGTTTAGAGGCAAGCGGTGTTAGCTTCCTGTACTCGTACCAACCACAGGGAACAGGGAATGCGCCGGAGACGGCAGACAGCCTGCTTGTGTATTTCAAGAACAACGTCGGCACGTGGGTGCAGATACGAGGCTATGCGGGAATGGGCGTGCAGGCGTTCCAGACTGTCACCATCCCGATTGTATCGGCTCCCAACGGTGGAGGAAGCTACTTCTTCTCCCAGTTCCAGGTGCGTTTCAAGAGCTACGGCACAGCCAGCACCACGAGCGAATTCGATGATTGGTTCATCGACGATGTTTCTTTGACGATACCCACCGGGGTACAAGGAACCGAAGAAACACCACGTGAGTTCAGCATTGCCCGGAACTATCCTAATCCGTTCAACCCGACAACGAATATCCGGTACACGATTCCAAAAGCCGCATATACAAAACTGGTCGTGTACAACCTCCTTGGACAGGCGGTGCGAGTGCTCGTGGATCAGATCGTTGAACCAGGCACACACGTTGCCCGTTGGGATGGAACAAACGATGCCGGTAGGCAGGTTGTGAGTGGACCATACTTCTATCGCTTCGAAGCCGGAGATTTTGTGAGAACACAAAAGATGATCTTGCTGAAGTAAGACTCAGACACTTTACTATAAACCAATGCCCCGACTTACCATCGGGGCTTTTTCGTTGATCGTCATTTGCTTCTGACCCGGTACCATTGTACTTTCTTCCAGACGCCATTCCACCTCTGAAAGCCTTTGCATGGCAGCACTCTGCATCTTCGAAGATGATCAGGTCTCCAGTCTCCTTCCCTTAGCCTATCTTCGTCCCGCGTATGACTTGCGCTGCGGCATGCTCACTCTCCGTGAAAAACTTCATCGGTCCTATGACGGAGCAGTCATTTCGCTCCATTGTCGGAGCTATCTTGCCGAGGTATTACGTGAGCGCAACCCCGGGGTGAACGTCAACCATCTTCCGTCAAATGGCAGCCTCTTTCTCAACGGCAGAATCATTGCAGGAGAGAATCTCTCGGAAGAAATCCCGTTGAAGGGAGAAGATACGCTGTTCTATTCGGGGGAAACATTGGTTGCGGCGCGGGTAGGGAAGGAGAAGCTGAGCAGTGTATTGATGAAGGACTCGTTCGGTGTGAAAGACACGAAGGACTTCAAGCGCAAGTTTGTGGAGGTTGAACTTGCAAACTATCCCTGGGATTTGGTGAGTGCCAACGGTTCCGAAATTGCGATGGACTTCAATCGGCTGGTGGAAAGAGAAACCTTGCGCGGAACGATCTACCTGGGGGCGCATGTGCTTGACAAAGAGAGCGTGTTCGTCGATCAGGATGCAGTAGTCAAGCCCGGAGCTGTGCTGGATGCGGAGAACGGACCGATTTATATTGGGAAGAACGTGAAGATTTATTCGAATGCGGTGATTGAGGGACCGGCTTTCATTGGGGAGAATTCGCTAATTAAAATCGGTGCGAAGATTTATGGAGGCACTTCCATCGGGCCTTGGTGTAAGGTGGGAGGAGAAGTGGAGGGCTCCATCATTCATTCCTACTCCAATAAACAGCATGACGGGTTTCTTGGTCATTCGTATCTCGGCATGTGGGTGAATCTCGGCGCCGATACGAACAACAGCGACCTCAAGAACAACTACGGGACGGTGAAGGTGATGATCAATGGCAAATCGGTCGACACCGGAACGATGTTCGTCGGCCTGACGATGGGCGATCACTCCAAGAGCGGGATCAACACGATGTTCAATACCGGAACTGTTGTCGGAGTGTCCAGCAATATCTTTGGTGGCGGGTTTCCACCCAAATCAATCCCGTCATTTGCATGGGGTGGAGCAGATGGTTTCGAGCCGTATGATCTCGAAAAGAGCATCGCCGTTGCCCGAACGGTGATGGGACGGCGAAAAGTGCAGCTCACACCTGCGGAGGAGAAGTTGCTGCGCGGAGTGCATGGAATGACCTCGAAAGCCAAAAAGCCGTCGAAACGAAAATAGATTTATCAGTGGGTTGCATAGCCATCCGACCTGGAATGTGTTCACCCTCCCCCATTTCCCTCCATAATCCTGTCCATCTCATCGGCTGACCAATCCAGCATAGCCTGGATATCTTCCGGCGACAGTTCTGCCTCCTTATGCATGATCAGGTAGGGAGGAAACGGCATTCTACCTGCCTCTACCTCCTCATAAATCTCGTTGAACATACTTGCTGCTTTGCTTGGTGAATATTCTCCCCAACGAGAAAAATTCATGTGTTTCCGCCCTTCGTTTGCATCGCGGATGACAAGCCACGATGCCGGAGCGATGTTGCTGTACCACGGCCAGACCGTTGAATTGGAATGACAATCAAAACAGGAACGCTTGAGGATCGACTGAATATTCTCCGGCACTTTCATGGTTGCGAAAATTACCTTCGATTCATCCACCGGCGGATTGGTTTTCTCCGGGCGATAGAACTGGATCAGAATAAAAAGGATGCCTATGACCAGCGCGGTTCTCTTCAGGAATTTTTTCATTTCATCTGCAGTCAATTGTGAGTCTGAGAACAGTCTAAGGTTTTTCTTTCCCGTTTTCAAACGGAATTTCACCAAGGATAATACCGGGATTCTTGTCGAGAAAATAGTTTATGGCCCAATCTCCGGGAAAGAGAATTGCCTGCTGACCCTCATCGTTCAGTGTCAGTACCGACCCGGTCGGCATGTTCAGTTTTGCAACGACCTCCTCTTTGGCATCAGGAGGGAGCCAGCGCAGAACCTTCCATTCGGTTTGTTCAAGCCGGGAGGGAGCGCCGTACTCATTCTCGAGTCTGTATTGGACAACCTCAAACTGCAAGGGACCGACGGCGGCGAGAATCGGGATGCGCTGACCGCCGGTCTTCGGAGTGAATCCCTGTACCGCGCCTTCCTGCATCAACTGGTCGAGACCGTCGCGAAACCGTTTGAAGTTTGCAGGATTCGGGTTTTGCAACATCGCAAAACATTCGGGTGGAAAATGGGGAATTTCATTATAGAGGATGTCCGGATCTTCCGTAAGTGTATCGCCGATGGCAAAGCTCGCCTGTCCTACAAATCCAACAATATCTCCTGGGAATGCATCATCGACCGTCTCACGGTCGCGGCCAAACATCTTCTGTGAGTTGGCGAGACGAACCTTTTTGCCGGTCCGCGGGTGAAAGACGGTCATATCGCGCGTGAACTTTCCCGAACAGACCCGGAGAAACGCAAGCCGGTCGCGATGACGCGGATCCATGTTCGCCTGTATCTTGAAGATAAAACCCGAGAAGGCGTCTTTGTCCATTGGGACAATTGTTCCCTTTGACATGCGCGGACGAGGAGGACCGGCGTACTTCAGAAAGCCATCAAGGAGAAGCTGTACACCAAAGTTGTTTTTGGCGCTTCCAAAAAACACCGGAGTTTGCTTTCCTTTGAGGATAGCGTTCAGGTCAAGGGCGTCACCGGCGACATCAAGCATTCCCAGTTCCTCAAGCATCTTATGGTGCGACGCGCCGCTGAGCCTCTCACTGACGATAAAATCATGCAGGCCCGAAACCTGAACGGGCGCGCGATAGGCTCCTCCCGCCACCAGCTCGAACAAATGCACCTCGCGTGTCAGTCTGTCGAACAAACCTTGAAACTCAAACCCCGTCCCGAGCGGCCAGTTCATCGGATATGCACCGATCTTCAGGACGCTTTCCAACTGATCGAGCAGCTCGAGAGGGTCGAGCGTCGGACGATCCATTTTATTGATGAACGTGAAGATAGGAACACCCCTGCGGCGGCACACATCGAACAGCTTCAACGTCTGCGCCTCGATCCCCTTTGCCGCATCGATGACCATGACGACGGCGTCCACAGCAGTGAGGACGCGATACGTGTCTTCGGAAAAGTCCGCGTGACCCGGTGTGTCGAGCAGGTTGATTTGGATTCCCTCATACTCAAACTGTAGGACAGTCGAGGAAATCGAGATCCCTCGTTTCTTCTCCATTTCCATCCAATCGGAAGTCGTTGCCCGTTGATTTCTTCTTGCCTTGACCGCGCCGGCGAGCTGTACTGCACCTCCGTACAGGAGAAACTTCTCCGTCAGCGTGGTCTTTCCGGCATCCGGGTGCGAGATGATTGCGAACGTTCTTCGTCGTGCTACTTCTTCGAGAATTCCCATGCTACGATTTCACTGCTTCTTTCTTTGCTGTTGTGCATCGGTCGACAAGATAGGCGATCGATGAATAATGAATGCCGCTGTGGAGCGACATGCCTATTTCGCACGTTCTGCTCGTGGAGTAGCCATGCGCGCATCCTTTGGTTTGTTCCTGCAGCCCATTGAGTGCAGAGGCATTTAACTCGGGGAAACTAAAGCCGCGATCGCCAGCCCACCCACAACACTCGATGCCATGCGGCACCACTACCTTCTCGGCACACATGCCGGCCAGTTTCTTCAGCGGCTCGTCCAGTCCCATCTTTCGGGCACTACAGGTGGCGTGGATTGCCACGGTTTCGGGCAACCTGTTGAACTCGAGTCTTCCCGCCGCGCGCTCTAGAATAAAACCTACCGGATCGTGTAATGCAAGTCTGTCGTCCACATGACCTTTGAGGGTGAACACGCACGGACTCATATCCATGTAAACCGGATAGGTACCATTTTTAGTTGCATGCATGAGGGCCGACTCTAGCTCCGTTCTTTTCTCAGCTCCCGCTTCTGCAAGTCCCTTGCTGGTGAACGGCATACCACAGCAAAGGCTTTCCACGTTTTCCGGAATGATCACGTTGTACCCCGCCTT
>DASWHW010000122.1:0-2536 GCA_036397975.1 Bacteroidota bacterium | reverse complement strand
GTTCGACGGTCTTTGATCCTGTTTTGTCTGGGATTCGTCCTTTCGGGCTGTAAGGATTTTGGCGAACCAGTCACAAACACGCCAGGTCCGCCTCCAGGCTCATCGTTGAAGACCTACCAGAACGACATCCTCCCGCTTATTCTGCAGTATGGATGCTTCAGTTGTCACGGAGGGAACGGGGGGTTGTATATCACTTCGATTCCGGAGATTCTTCGCGGTGGCGATCATGGACCTGCGATCATACCCGGCAATGCCAATGCCAGCCTGATCATACAAAAAGTCTCTCCCACTCCTCCCTTTGGGGAGAGGATGCCCCAAGGCGGTCCCTATCTGCCAGACAGTACTGTCCAGATATTCAGGGACTGGATCAACCAAGGCGCTAATTAGTCATTCATTACTATCTGACGACATTCAGCACCATTTGGGTCAGCCAGAGAATCGTAGAGACTGCAAGAGGTAGAAATGGCGAACGGACTAACACTGTTTTCATGGTGGCCTCCTTATTTAAGAAGTCGTAACTCCATGCCTCAAACGCAATGTACGTGCCAGTTATAGATCCTTTCTGCTGATTGATTCTTGTGAAAAGGCGACGGTATTGCTGTGGATGAGGAACCAGAGCGACACTCTCCTGCCCCGGATGTGGCCGGGATGCGACAGAAACCATGTGTATTCCGTCGTGCCGGACAAACAATTTCGTAACTGTTAATCTTCTCTCCTCACTGGAGTTTGACTTTTCGATTGTCGCTCTCTACCTTGGCCTATCTTCCTAGAGACTCCTAGTGATCTAATACTTTCGGGGATGGAATGATTCAGCCAGGACTTGCAGTTATCGTGCTTTCCTTTTTCGTCCTTCCCGAGGGAGTGGGACAAACGGTCACTACATCACTTCCCGTTTCGATAAATACCTCACGGTATTATTTGTTCTACCTTCACGGCGGAATCGTGCAAGAGCAAGGCGTCAACGCCGTCAGCGAGGAGTTTGGTCCATATGAATACCTGACCATATTGGATTCTCTCAAGAACCTCGGATACAATATCATCGGTGAAGTGCGGCCAAGAGGTACCGATGTAGAAGAGTACGGAAAATATATCGCTCGACAGATTGATACACTTCTTAGGCGCGGTTTGCCCCCCGAGCACATCATCGTCGTTGGGGCATCTCTTGGCGCTTATATAACGATAGAAACCTCGCACATACTCAAGAATGAAAGCGTCCGGTACGTCGTCATGGGATTGTGCAATGAGTACAACATGAAGTATTACGCAAAGTACAAGGATGACCTCTGCGGCAACTTCCTCTCTATTTACGAAGCCACCGATCAGAAGCTCTCATGCGACGAGCTGCTCGAGGATCTTCGTTGCAAATCCGGTTACAGGGAAGTACGACTCACCATGGGAAACGGACACGGATTTCTTTACAAGCCATACGGAGAGTGGCTCGTCCCTCTTGACATGTGGATCAAGGGTAAAACAAGATGAAAAGGACCTACCATGCACAACGCCCGACGACTATGACCACAGAGAAGACTCCCTATGCCGATCTTCTGAATATCAAAGTCATTTTCGTTGAGAACGGAACGGCCCATGTTCAGACAACAGTCCGGACGGAACATACGAACCATGTCGGGACGGCACACGGCGGTTTCATCAACAGCCTTGCCGATTACGCCTTGGAACTTGCGTCGAACAGCCACGATGTTCTTGCAGTGGCACTTACTACGAGCACACAGTACTTCAAGCCAGCGGTCGTCGGCACAATTCTCGAAGCAGTAGCCCGCGAGACTCACTTGGGAAGAAAAACCGCAACGTATCACATTGATGTTCTCGCCGGAGAGGAGACGATTGCAACATTCACAGGGACCGTGTACAGAAAAGGATGAGTATGAAGAAAACGCTTTTCATTGGACCTTCATGAACATCCGAGAGTGGTGCCAGACATCAACACCAACTGCATGGAAGAAAGTGTGAAGTTCTAGAGGGACTTTCTTGGAATGCAGTTGGCAATGGACTGGGATGGGTTGTCACACTCGTTTCTCCCAGCAACCGAACCGCCCAGATAAACCCTCTTGCGTGTGGAAGAATTACCGCGGCGGACAAATCAGGTTTCATTCTCAATTGAAGTGGAAAATGTGCATGAGGTTCTGCTGCAAGCGAAAGAAGCGTAGGAATCGAAAGGGCGGCCCTGTATGCCGCCCTCCATTGGGAACAATTAATCGGGAGTACCGTCTCGATCGTTGTCTCGGAAAGCATTCCTGAATGATGCTTTGATGAGGCCATCAATCATCAGCATTTTGAGGATCCGTCGGATCGATTTCCACGCCATTGTTTGTATGAGGAATCGGAGCGACAATGTTATCGCTTGATGTGACAAAAACGCCACAAGGAAGAGACTTTCATCCCGCAGGGGGTTCAAACATAATTGCAACGACGAATGCCAGAACGGAGATGAGAATACCGTAAAGAAAGACGTTGTAGCAAATGCGAAGGTACTTGTATTTCGTCCCGAGGACTTTGCCAAGATAATACAGGTCCTTAA
>DASWHW010000121.1:0-3678 GCA_036397975.1 Bacteroidota bacterium | reverse complement strand
CCCAGGTTACCGGAATGCCAAGCCACGGATCGGAACTTCCCCATCTTCCAAACCCGATGAGAAGCATCGATCCGCCTCTCTTTACAATAGTATGATTCATGACCTCGAGCTCACGGGCGATCTGCCGGGAATTCTTCGCATCAAATCTTTCGGGCTTCACGTACACTATCTCACTGATTCCTTTCTCCTCCCCGTTTCCACAGACACTCCCCGAGGTCAGCAGTATCTGGTCTTTGTCAAATCGCAACAAGTCGATGTCCACACGTTCGGTTGAGACGAGCATTGGCCGAACCTGAAGGCAGGCAAATCGAGGCGGGTTGAACGTCATGCCAAACTCGATCTCGACCGGTGCTTTCAAAGCATCTTCACAGGCGTGCACGACCTTCAGGATAAGATCGTTAATCGGGAGACTATTCAAAACCAGGAGTGGAGCAAAAGTCAGAATTCGGGCTCCAGAGTCCGCTGTTCCCATTGATAACCGCTCGGTTTGGAAGTTGTATGTGGAGACGAGCCTGTCAATGGTTCCATCTTGTTCGGCATCCGGGACAGGCACCTGAATAAGGTACTCCGTTTCTACGAGCGGGTTGTATTCCTTTGGGGCCGCCATCGTGACGGCCCAAAAGGAGTTCTGCGTGTTATCGGCCATTTCATCGGGACTGGCAAAAGGAGGGGGGGATTGAGGAAGGGCAGGGGAGTATGTCCAGCAACGTCCTCCATCAACAATCGTCTTACCCAGACCGAGCGCCAGTTGTACTACCCCATCGCGTGGTTTCGATGCACCGACGGGATAGAAATTGTATGAACGTGCAACGCCTGAAAGCTCAGGATAAAACCGGTTGCCATATCGCTTTCCAACAACCTCTTGAATAATTACTGCCATTGCTTCTTTGAGATCTTTTTCCGGAAGCGCGCGCCGGTAGTCCCTGGCGGCTTTTGTGAATGTCGACGCATACACAAATTTAATCGCTTCTGTCAACTTCCGGAAGCGAGCATCGGAATCGATTTGGTTATTCGGGATCATCTTGGTCTGGTATATTCCTGCGAACGGATGATTGACCTTATCCTCCAGTAAGCTGGACGAGCGAATAGCGAGCGGCGTGTGCACGTGTTCGATCAGCGCAAGCAGATCGCCGAGAACCTCGGTGGGGAGGCTCGCTTCCTGGAACGCCATCAGGATACGTCGATCCGGTTCATCCGAACCAGCAATTTCCTCAAGGCGATTTCGCTTGATGAATGTCTCGAACAGATCTGTTCGAATGACTGCCAGCGATGGAATTGAAACTTCAATCCCCTCGAACATTCCATCGGGAAACAACTGCTCGATGATGCGATCGAGCTGGACGAGCCCCTGCGCTTTGCCTCCGAGAGATCCACTCCCGATATATATGAATCTCTCTATGGCATCGGAGATCTTTCTTGCAAACAGAGATGGAGTTCTCACAAGCTCGGCACTCCTTTTCGGACTGTATGTTACGTCCAGCCACGGTCCTTGCACGCCTGTGCCACGCGACCGACGGCAATGACATAGGCGGCATCCCTCATGGGAATGTTCTTCTTCCTCGCAAGTTCACCCACCGCATTGAAGGAGGTCGTCATCTTCACGTCCAGCTTAGCCAATACTTCCTCGCGTGTCCAATAGTAGTTCATGTTGCTTTGAACCTGCTCAAAGTAGCTGCAGGTGACACCGCCGGCGTTGGCCAGAAAATCGGGGATGACAAAGATGCCCCTGGTCTGAAGAGCTTTGTCAGCACCGGGGGTCGTCGGTCCGTTGGCTCCCTCAGCAATGATCTTTACCCCGGGTCGGATTTTCTCCACGTTATCTTCGTTGATTCCGTTTTCGAGTGCAGCGGGGATTAGGATGTCGACGTCCTGTTCCAGCCACGCTTCACCGGGCAGCTTTTCGTAACCCAGGCTGCTTGCCTTTTTTTGATCGATGCCGCCGAATGTGTCTGTGATATTCTGTAGTTCGGTGAGATCGACTCCCGATTCTCTATAGTAAGCATACGAGGCTTGATCCGATTGATCCCAGCAGGAAACGCAGACGACCTTTCCACCCAATTGGTGGTAAAGCTCGATCGCATATTGTGCAACATTGCCAAACCCTTGGATGCTTGCCGTTGTCTTGCCCGGATCGATCCCAAGGTCTTTCAGCGCTTCCCTCATTGTGATGACAACTCCATATCCTGTTGCCGCCTTTCGACCAAGCGACCCGCCCATGCCGACGGGTTTTCCCGTGATCAAGCCCGGGTGTCGACCTCCGTGGATCGTCTCAAACTCATCCAGCATCCAGAGCATGTGCTGTGGACCGGTCATGACATCCGGTGCCGGCACGTCGACAATTGGTCCGATATCACGCGAGAGCTGGCGAATCCAACCTCTGCAGATCCTTTCTTGTTCCCGCATGCTCAGGCTGTGCGGATCGCATATGACGCCGCCTTTGCTTCCACCGAGTGGAATATCGACGACGGCACATTTCCACGTCATCCACATCGCGAGAGCACGGATTGTATCGACTGTTTCTTGCGGGTGAAACCGGACCCCGCCTTTGCCTGGGCCGCGTGCATCGTTGTGCTGTACCCTGAAGCCCCGAAAGATCTGTACATCGCCCGCGTCCATACGCACCGGGATACTCACATGATATTCTCGTAAAGGGTATCGAAGGAGGTCCCGGCTCGGCTTATCAAGGCCCAGCATTTCTGCTATTCGGTCGAATTGTTGTTGTGCTACTTCAAAGGAGTTGAATGGTCTGTTTTTCATCTGTTGAGTTCCTCGTGGTTGTGTGCGGGGAGGCCGTGAAGCGCCCGCGTTCGTACACTACCGATATTCAGCATCCATGCCAACTTAACAGGCGGATTTCGTCGGTACAAACAAGAAGCAGAGGACTCTCTTCTCAAAACTAATACAACTGAATGAACTTTCCAAGTTTTGAAAAAACGGCAATGAAGCGAAACTCCATGAATGTGCCGGAACCGTGATGATTGACCAGGAGCAAATGACGCAGGCTATCCTCAATCTCCTGCAGAATGCACTCGATGAAACGGAGAGAAGCGGCAAAATCACCTTGCACTGCAGGCAAGCAAAGGACACACTCATGGTCACCGTGCAGGATACCGGCAGGGGAATTCCTCCTGACAAAGTACGCAAGATCTTCGACCTCTATTACACGACGAAACCTGAGGGGACCGGAATGGGTCTGCCTATAGCACAACAAATTATCACGCAACACGGGGGCAGCATTGACGTCCGGAGTGCAGAAGGGCGGGGGACCCGATTTGAGATTACGATACCACTGACGTCCACATCCCAACGTTGAGTTCCGCAACCGAAAACTACAGCGACAAAAAGAACAATGGGCTAACTTTCAATGGTTTGGGGAACGATCATAGGCTGCATTGGATTGTTCTTTGTCTGCATTCCGCTATCCTTTTTACATTTTGCTTTTGTTCTTGGATTTTGATATGGTAGCGTCGCCTCCTCCAACGATAAGTTCTCATTTCAATATGGAGATCCCATGAAATCGGTTTTTGCGATGATATCTGCTGTATGTATGGCTATCGCGGCTCACAGTTCAACCTCGGCGCAGGGGAAACCAATTCAGCTCGCACTATTCAACCCGGTCCAAATCGTTCCGGAAAACGAATCAATTTCAGGATTTCGCCTCAGTTTGATCTATGGACG
>DASWHW010000120.1:0-38368 GCA_036397975.1 Bacteroidota bacterium | reverse complement strand
CCTCATGGTCTCGAAAAAACGGGAGAATATCCTGCCGGAGTTGATACTCCAGTTTGGGGTGTTGCGCGATGAAAAACTTGGCATCGCGACGGCCGACGTCACCTCAGCAACCGACCTGTCCTCCGCGCAAGAAAAAGCGGTTCAGGCCCAGCTTGAAAAATACACAGGAAAGCAAATCCGGCTTCGAAAGATGGTCGATGGAAATATCAAAGGAGGACTTGTCGTTCGGATCGGCGATACGGTTTTGGATGCAAGCATCAAGAGGCAGCTCGAAATGCTGCATGAACGATTTATCTACGGCGATGCCAACGCGTCGGCGTAGTGGAAACTAGCAATCAAAAGGAATAACCAGAATGGCGGAAGTCAAACCAGAAGAAGTCTCTGCAATACTCAGAAAACAGCTCGCAGGATTCGAAAAAGAAGTCGATATCTATGATATCGGCACAGTCCTGCAGGTTGGGGATGGCGTTGCCCGCGTGTATGGCCTCAGCAAAGCATTGATGAGCGAACTCGTTGAGTTTCCTCATGGTGTCTTCGGCATGGTGCTTAATCTTGAAGAAGATAACGTTGGCTGCATCCTGTTTGGTGAAAGCCGTGAGATCAAGGAAGGAGACACCGTCAAGCGCACAGGACGGGTTGCCTCGATCCCTGTGGGTGAGGGGATGCTCGGTCGCGTTGTCAATCCGCTCGGTCAACCGATCGACGGTCGCGGTCCGGTCAAGACGGATAAGATTTTTCCCGTCGAACGGAAAGCGCTGGGCGTTATCCAGCGAAGTCCGGTGAAAGAACCTCTGCAAACAGGCTTGAAGGCGGTTGATGGTATGATCCCGATTGGGCGCGGCCAGCGTGAGCTCATCATCGGCGACCGGCAGACTGGAAAAACTGCCGTTGCTCTCGACACCATCATTAATCAACGGTACACTCACACAGAAGCGGCGAAAAAAGCTGGAATAAAACCTGTGTATTGTATCTATGTTGCGGTCGGACAGAAGAGTTCCACCGTGGCGCAGGTAGTGGATAAGCTGCAGCAAACAGGTGCGATGGAGTACACGACGGTTGTTGCCGCAACGGCGAGCGATCCGGCCCCGATGCAGTTCATTGCTCCCTACTCAGGTGCGACGATGGGTGAGTTTTTCCGGGACAATGGTCGCCACGCCCTCGTTGTGTACGATGATCTTTCGAAACAGGCCCAGGCCTATCGGCAGGTGTCTCTACTCTTGCGACGGCCACCGGGACGTGAGGCGTATCCGGGCGATGTGTTTTATCTCCACTCGCGCTTACTGGAGCGCGCCTCAAAACTGAGTGATGAACTCGGCGGCGGAAGTCTTACCGCACTGCCCATTATTGAGACGCAGGCAGGTGACGTGGCGGCCTACATTCCCACGAATGTTATTTCGATTACTGACGGACAGATTTATCTCGAGCCCGATCTCTTTAACTCCGGTGTTCGTCCTGCCATTAATGTCGGCATCTCGGTTTCGCGGGTTGGTGGGAATGCACAGATCAAAGCCATGAAGAAGGTTGCCGGACGATTGCGTCTTGAGCTCGCCCAATATCGTGCTCTGGAAGCGTTCGCGAAGTTCGGCTCGGACCTGGACAAGGCGACGTTGCAACAGCTTCGTCGCGGTGCCCGATTGGTTGAACTGCTGAAGCAAGGGCAGTACGAGCCGATGGCGGTGGAGAAACAAGTGGTCAGCGTTTTCGCCGGAACCAATGGGTACCTTGACGAGATTCCTGTCGAGCATGTTCAACGGTATGAAAGAGAGTTGCACGAGCTCATTGAATTGAAACATCCGGACATCTTTGCGAAGATCGTGGAAGTGAAAGATCTCACAACGGAAATCACCGCAAAACTCAATTCGGTGCTCAAAGAGTTTACCGACTCCTTCAAGGTTTCAGTAAAGGCGTAATACCCGATGGCGACGTTAAGAGAAATACGAGGGCGCATTGGTGGTGTGAAGAAGACGCAGAAGATTACCAATGCAATGAAGATGGTCGCAGCGGCAAAACTCCGGCGCGCCCAGAGTAATATGATGGCGGCGCGCCCGTACGCAAAAAGAATCAAAGAACTTCTCGCGTATCTCTCGAACAGCATTGATGTTACCAGCAATCCACTCATCGCCCCTCGGGAGCTTCGGGGCGTTGCGGTGATTGTTGTTACGTCGGATCGCGGATTGTGCGGGGCGTTCAATTCGAACGTCATCAAAACCGCGATGAACCATATCAATTCTCAATACGCCGCTCTCCTGAAGGATGGAAAGGTGAAGGTGTTCTGTGTTGGGAAGAAGGGTTCTGATGTTTTTGCCAAACGCGGATTCAATATCGGGGGCAAATACATTGGCGTGTACAACGATCTTGTTTTTGGACAGGCTCAATCAATTGCCCGCGAAGTAATCAAGGGATATTTGCAAGGCGAGTATGACATGGTGGAAATCGTGTCGAACGAATTCAAATCTGTTGCCCAGCCCCGGATTGTTGTAGAACAGTTTCTGCCTATTCCACGCGAAGTCAATGGCGACGAGATCCCCCAGACTTCTCCCGCTTCCGGTGTCGATTACATCTTCGAGCCTACGCAGATCGAAATCGTTAACGCACTCGTTCCTCGACACTTAAATTTTCGGATCTGGAAGATACTTCTTGAGTCCTATGCTGCAGAGCAGGGCGCTCGCATGGCTGCGATGGAGAATGCAACGGAAAATGCAAACGAGATGATTTCATCGCTTCAGCTAGCGTATAACAAAGCACGCCAGGCTGCGATTACAAAGGAGCTTCTTGAAGTTGTTGGCGGCGCTGAAGCGCTCAAGAAGGCCGGTTAAGTTTCTCAGGTTTGGTCACCCTCCACGCGTGATTCCATTAAGGGATTGCAGAATCCGCACAATTAACCCATCTAATGAGATAACTCTCATGTGCTCCCCCTGATGCATCAGGTCAATCCCCGCTGACACATTGCATTTGAACCGTCGCTGGCGTATTTTTACCGCCGCTGACATCCAATGAAAACAAGATATTTCATAACTGTAGCACTGAGTCTCGTTTACCTTGCAGGAATTCTGCATGCAGGCGAGCTTCCTCTCGGTGATCCTGCGAACACTCCCAACGATAGCGAGAAGTCGGATTCTCTCAACTTCCAGTTCGGGACCCCCCCCGCAATTCAGTGGTATGATATGTTTAAGAACATTCCAACAGACTGGGTTCGATACTCCTCCATCACGTTTACCAAAGAAAACATTCCGGCAATGATTGCCATGACTGCGGCGACTGCGGTTCTCATTGCCACGGATGATCCGACCTATAGAATTTCGCGTGAGTTGTATGAAGAGCACAACGCCGTTCGGAGGGCGGCCGACATTGGTGAATACATAGGCGATGGGAAGACGCATTTCGGCCTCGCGGCGGGCTTCGCGGCATACGGGTTTCTTGAAAGCGATCAACGCGCGTTGCGCACCGCAAGCCAGATTACTGAGACTGTGCTCGCATGCGGTGTCGTGGTGCAGGTGTTAAAACATCTGACAGGACGGGAAAGCCCGATTGTTGCCACAAAACCCGGGGGCGCGTGGAATTTCTTTCCGAACCAAATTGAATACCACCGCCGCGTTCCTGCGTTCGATGCCTATCCATCAGGGCACGTTGCAACGGCGCTCGCAACGTTTACTGTCATTGCGGAAAACTATCCTGAGATCACCTGGATCCGGCCCGTTTCGTATTCACTTGTTGGCATTCTTGCCTTGAGTATGGCAGGGACAGGGATTCATTGGTACAGCGACTATCCTCTTGGCATCGCACTTGGATATTCCTTCGGAATGCTCGCGGCGCATCCGGAGAAATTCCAAATAAAACAACCAGCGGAAGAGAATCCCGTTGGAATCTCCGTTACTCCCAAAATTGGCTACTTTGGAAATGGAGTTCAATTGACGCTGACCTTCTGACCTGATGAGATACAGACGATCCGTCATATCGTATGTCTTTTGGGTCTGCACCGCTCTAGCTTTCGGCTCAAAGACATTGGCTCTTTCTCTACCGGCGGATTCGCTTTCCCTCTCCAAGGACGAGTCGACCATCGCCGATTCTGCAAGTGTACCGGTGGCTGTTCCTGCGGGACAAAACTGGCTTAGCATGGTGACAAACCTTCCCTCGGATTGGAGGAGAGCATTTGAGTCCGTGACAGGTGGCGAAAACCTGGTCCCGCTGTTGGGGCTGACGGCAATTACGCTTGACCTGCTCGCAGTGGACCAGGGAACGTACAGAGTTTCCGACGGCCTGTACAATTCTTCTACTCGCGTACATCGCACCACGGACTTTTTTATCTCGATCGGAGACGGCCGATCGCAATTCATCCTTGCAGGAGGGTTTGCTGCGCACGGACTGATATTCTCAGATGAACGCTCTCTCCGAACTGCACAGCAGTCAGTGGAGGCAGTGCTTGCCACGGGTATTCTCGTTCAAGTGTTGAAGAGAATTTCAGGAAGGGAGAGCCCGGAAGTGGCGACGACTTCGACCGGCAAATGGACTCCCTTTCCAAACCTCAAGACGTACCACCAACGTCAAAGCAGTTATTATGCTTTTCCCTCCGGACACATCGCCACGACAATGGCTGCCGTGACAGTGGTCTCTGAGAACTATCCTGAAGTTTCATGGATCCGACCGGTTGGGTATGCTCTCGTAGGGTTGGTCGGCATCAGCCTCGTGAACATGAGATATCACTGGTACAGTGATCTGCCTCTCGGCATTGCGATAGGCTATACCTTTGGGATGATTGCCTCTCATCCAGAAAGAGATGATGGTTCCGCCGCGTCAAATTCGTCATCGCTCGTCATCACCCCATCGATTCACAGCTCCGGCGGCGGCATTCAGGTCTCCCTTGCGTTTTAATGTCCGTGAGTTCTGCGATTAGGTCAACGTTTTTGGGTAGTCCAAATACGTGACCGTGGTCTAGTGAAACCCAAGCAATTTGCTTATTGATTAAGAGTCTCCAAAAAGAATTCACCGACAATATAGGACTTGAAGTTTTTATTTCCTCCACTGTTATGAGACTTACAACGTTGCCTGTGGTGACAAAAACTATATTGGTATTGGTTCGGGGGACATTGCAAAGTTTGACGACAAATAAAAGCCATAGCACTTGGCAAGGGCTAAGTTCAACGCGGGCGGGCAGGGAAAATAAAAAGTTTTGGATCCCTCTATATACGTAAAGCGGTCAGACAGGAGAAGATTTCAAACCCTGTACTGAAAATTTGCCCGAACGTTGCGCGAAGGACAGAGGAGTTCAAAATGTAGAAGTTCAAACAACTTCCTCCCATTGCCTTTATGTTTGTTGTATTCTGCTCTGAAATACCAGCTCAACTGTGCCTCACCTTCCCTTGCATAACCACCCCTTTTTGTGTACTTTTATCACCCTCGTTTAGAACGATGTAGCGAAAACAGGCTGTTTTTACCATGTTTGAAGAGCTTAGCAGAAAATTAGATGGCGTTCTCAAACGCCTCCGCGGTGAAGGCAAGCTCTCTCAGGGGAACATCAGCGAGACGCTCCGCGAGGTGCGCAAAGTACTGCTCGACGCGGATGTGAACTACAAGGTTGCAAAGCGGTTCATCGATGATGTTCAGCAGCGATCAATCGGCAAAGAGGTTTTACAGAGCATAACGCCGGGGCAACTCATCGTGAAGATAATTCGCGATGAGCTTGTTGCACTCCTGGGTACTTCGAACAGCGAAATCAAGTTTTCATCTTCACCCCCCTCCGTTATACTGATTGCCGGGTTACAGGGATCGGGGAAAACGACATTCTCCGCGAAGCTTGCGAATGAACTGAAGAGGCAGGGAAGGCATCCGCTTCTCGTGGCTGCGGATATCTATCGGCCCGCGGCAATCGATCAGTTGACAACGCTCGGAACCCAGATCGATATTCCCGTCTACAGCGAACGGGAGCCCGATGCGGTCGGTATCGCGATGCATTCTGTTGAACACGCGAAGAAGAATGCCCGCGATGTGGTCATCATCGACACGGCCGGTCGACTGCACGTCGATGAAGAGATGATGCAAGAGGTGGAGGCGATCAAGGATCGTACGAAGCCAAGCGAAATCCTCTTCGTTGTCGATGCGATGACGGGACAGGATGCCGTCAATACGGCCAAGGCGTTTCATGATCGACTGAATTTCGATGGCGCCGTCCTCACAAAAATGGATGGCGATGCCCGGGGAGGTGCGGCAATATCCCTCAGGGCAACTGTCGGGAAGCCGATAAAATTTTTGAGCACTGGAGAGAAGCTCGACGCGCTCGAGAAATTCCATCCAGATCGTCTTGCTTCCCGTATCCTCGGGATGGGAGACATTGTCTCGC
Organism: Bacteroidota bacterium; assembly: GCA_036397975.1. GTDB lineage: Bacteria > Bacteroidota > Ignavibacteria > UBA10030 > UBA6906 > SZUA-287. The sequence goes on along the minus strand of DASWHW010000120.1, from coordinate 32,034 downwards.
TGGTCGAAAAGGCAAACCAGCAGTTTGATCAGGAGAAGGCGGCAAAGCTTGAGTCAAAAATTCGTAAGTCACAGTTCACTATCGAAGACTTTTACGAACAGCTTCAAGAGATGAAGAAAATGGGTCCGCTCAGTCAGCTGGTGGGAATGATACCGGGAATGAATAAGCTCCCGCAGGGCGCAGCGATTGATGATAACGCGATGATCAAGATCGAAGCGATTATCCAATCAATGACGCGGGAAGAACGTCAAAAACCGCAGGTCTTGAATGGTTCGCGGCGGAAGCGGATAGCAACGGGGAGCGGCACATCGGTGCAGGAAGTAAATAGGATGCTGAAACAATTTGATCAAATGCAGAAAATGATGAAGACGATGAGCAAAGGGGTTGGCATGGGCGGGATGCAAAGAATGGCTCGCGGAATGCCCGGTTTCTAAAGAAACGACATGAGGCACGAAATTGTTGATTACTTTTAACATTACTTAAAGGAGAGGTAAACTTGTCGGTACGATTGCGATTACGAAGAATCGGAAAAAAGAAAAATCCGATTTATCAGATTGTTGCGGCAGATGCCCGCACAAAGCGCGATGGGAAATTCCTGGAAATCGTCGGACGGTACGAGCCACAGCAAAAGCCCGTGGTGATCACCGCGTCCGAAAGTCGCGTCTTCTACTGGCTGAAGAGTGGTGCACAGCCTACCACGACGGTCCGTAGTTTGCTCAGGCAAACAGGGCTCTGGATGAAGTGGAGCATGAAGAAGCGTGGTGATGATGATGCAAAGGTTGCATCGGCCATGGAAAAGTGGACGATGATCCAGGCAGAAAAAGAAAAACGACAGGAAGCACGAAAAGCCCGACGGAAAGCGGCCCGGAAACAGACGAAGACAGCAGCAAGCGAAGCCGCTGCACCCGCCTCACCCGAGGCGCCTCCGGCGAAAGCCGAGCCAGCGCCGGAACAAGCATGAAGTTCAGGCGGGATGGATAGGCGAAAGGGATTTCGGCCATAGAGTAGCTGCTTCCCGGCATTCATGAGGCGCGCGCAAGCTCCTCATCAGACATCAGTCCAGACGGAAATAATCTCACAGGAGGCGTGCCATGAAGGAGTTTCTCGAATTCATTGCCCGGCATCTCGTGGATAGTCCCGAGAGTGTCTCCATCGAGCAGGAGGAAAAAGACGATAAGATTGTTTTCAGGCTCAAGGTCGCTGAGCAGGACGTCGGCAAGATAATTGGGAAAAAGGGGAGGACTGCACAAGCCATGAGAGTACTTCTAGGTGCTGTTGCTGCAAAAGATGGCAAGCGTGCAATACTGGAGATTGCCGACTGAACGTGACTGAGGAATTCGCGGTCGCTGCGGTCGCAAAAGCCCACGGAATCAAAGGCGAGATCATTCTCTCCCTCCTGACTGACTTCCCGGAACGCTTCTTGAAAATGCGGACTGTCCTTCTGGGGAAGAATCAACATGCCACGAAGAAGCTCGCTGTCGAACATGTGGACGTCCAACCACGAGGCGTAAAGATGAAGTTGAAAGACGTAGATGACCGGGACGCTGCAGAGAGTCTTGTTGGCTCCTATATTTTCGTCAAGAAATCGGACCGTGTACGTCTTCCATCCGGTACGTTCTACACGGATGATCTGATCGGGTGCACCGTTCAGGATGAAGAAAAGAAGACGGTGGGCGTGCTGAAAGAAATTATGAAACTTCCGGCACAGGACGTTTATGTGGTCGAGTCTGATGGAAAAGAGATGATGATCCCGGCAGTTAAAGAGTTTATCCGGTCCATTGACATCGACCAACGGTTGCTGACCGTCAGAATTATCGACGGCCTCGTGGAATAGTTATGCGAATTGACATCGTCACTGGTTTCCCCGGAATGTTTTCCGGCCCGCTGCAGGAAAGCATACTCAAGCGGGCACAGCAAAAAGGGCTCGTGCAAATCGTCGTTCATAATCTTCGCGACTATGCAACCGACAAGCACAAGACGATTGACGACACTCCGTACGGTGGCGGTGCGGGAATGGTACTCAAACCTGAACCGGTTTTCTCGTGTGTGGAAGCCCTACAACAGAACCACGCGCACGATGAAATCATCTACCTGAGTGCGGATGGCGAAAAACTTGACCAGCGAACTGCCAATACACTTTCGCTGATGAAGAACCTCCTGTTCCTTTGCGGGCATTACAAAGGAATGGACGAGCGGATTAAGACACTGGTGACCAGGGAAGTTTCCATCGGGGATTATGTGTTGACGGGAGGCGAACTTCCGGCGATGGTACTGACAGATGTCATTGTCCGGTTAATCCCGGGAGTATTAAATGATGGGGAGTCTCTCCTCACCGATTCGTTCCAGGATGATTTGCTCGGCGCCCCGCAGTATACGCGCCCTGCTGATTTTCGCGGAATGAAAGTTCCGGATGTCCTTATTTCCGGCGACCACAAACAGATCGCGGCCTGGCGCATGGCGCAACAAGAAAAGAAAACAAGTGAACAACGACAGGATCTTTTTGAAAAACATATACGTGGAGAACAGCAATGAATAAGCTACAACTGGTAGATGCGATGCAAATGCGCACCGATATCCCGGCGTTTGCTTCAGGCGATACGGTCAACGTCCATGTGCGCGTGGTGGAGGGGGACAAGGAACGAATTCAGCAGTTCCAGGGCGTCGTCATCGCTCGCCACGGAAGCGGTATGAGTGCGACCTTCACCGTGCGCAAGGTTTCCGACGGCGTTGGCGTGGAAAGAATCTTTCCCCTGCATTCGCCCCGCCTTGCGAAAATCGAAAGGGTGAAAGAAGGCACTGTCCGTCGCGCCAAGCTGTACTATCTTCGACACCTTGCTGCAAAAGCTATTCGGCAAAAGACCGGTAGTTGAATGGTCTTGAGAAGATCAGGAAAGGGACAGTCATTCATCCTCGGCCTCGTGTTGGTGTTCTTCACCATTGCAACAGTTGGGTGCGGCGATAGCGAACCTACAAATCAAAACGGCGGAACGGATGTCCTCACCGATGTTCTCCGTGTCCAGGTTCCCGGAGTGGGGGCATTCATGGTCCCGAATGTTAGTGCGCAAGGTGTGTTGGCCACGTTTAATTTACACGGTAGCACACTGGATCGCGGATTGCAACATGGCAACGAGTTTGCGATCGCTGCTTTTCTTGACCCGCTTGGGCTCCCGACTCTGTATGTTGGAGATGTAAGCGTCAACGGCAATCTGCTGGACACGGCAATGATTCCACCCTCAGGGAGCCTCCCGGCATTCCTCTTTTATTACCGACCCGATCCGACAATTCCCGGTAATGATCTTGACAGCGTTGCGTTCGATGGCTCTCTTCACTCATGGACAGTCGAGGGAAACCCTGGAGTGGGGGGATTCACATTTGCGATTCCTTCGGTGAATGGCGACGTGAGTGTCTCGACGCCGGCGGTTCTCGCAGAAGTACCCAGAACGCAGCCATTTCTCATTCAATGGACGGGGGCCACCGCAAGCGATTCGGTTCTTCTTTCGGTGACCGATAACGGAGGTACAGGGACTACGATCGCTGCGCTGGTGACCGGTACATCACACACATTCTCCGCAGCGCGGATGAGTGCTCTTGCGGCAGGAAGTGCATCGGTGGAAGTCGAGAAAATACGATTTGTTCTCTTCCGCGCTGCCGGTCGAACGTACATGATGTCTTCGGCCTCTTCAGATAAGCGAAATATCCTGCTGCGATAACGGATGCACCATGTTCTCCGCCGAGCCGAATTCCGCATCAGCAGATTCGGCTTTTGTTTTTCATCCAAGGAAAGATTCAAATGGCGAAACAACTCGGAATCATGCCTGAAACATATGCCCGGATTATCTCTGATCCTCTCAAAGATTCCGGCCTGTTTTCTATTACCGAGAACCCTTCGGCGATCAATACAATCCGGTACCGCGAGATGCAGTTGGATGCTGTTCTCATGCCGCCGCTGGACTTTGCCCGGGAATCTTCTCAGATGAAGGTCGTTCCAGAGATTGCCATTTCATCCGATGGGACAAACGATGTTGTCGTCCTTCACTTTCGGCAAGGAATCCACGATATCCGCACCATGGCTGCGAACCCGGCGTTTGCTTCCGAGATTGTCCTGGCGCGGATTATTCTCGCTGAGGAATTCGAGCATGCACCCGCTATCGTTCCCTCGGCCGGCAGCATCGAAGAGATGTTGGCGAAAGCCGATTCCGCGCTCCTGGTCGGAGATATGGCTTTCAACTCCTCACACACGCATCCGAACAGATTAAATGTGGTTGAGGCATGGAACGTGATGACCCGGCTTCCGTATGTCCATGCATTGTGGGCTGGTCGGGAGGGCTCAATGTCTAAAGAAGAAGTAGAAAAACTCCAAAAGGTCAAGCAGACCACAGGTGAGGAAATCCGCCGAATCGCCAGGCAAAGCGGCGCTCAGGGAGAGCTTCTGGAGGAGCATCTGTATAATTTCCAATTTGACTTCACCGAGGATGTTGAAAATGCGGTGATCGAGTTTTTCCGCTACTCGTATTATCATGGCATTCTTCCAGACATACCTGAACTCTCTTACTTCTTCTCCGCTGATTCCCAAGGGCAGCCTCCCGGGGATCCCATTCTCTGAAATCGCTTTGAATGTTTCTCAAAAGATGGGTAGATTACCCGCAATGATGTCCCCCCAGCACTCATGATCAAATCCCTTTTCATAAAGAACTATGCGCTGATTGACGAACTGCACGTGGAGTTCGACAATGGCCTTGTGATCGTTACGGGAGAAACAGGCGCCGGCAAATCGATTATTGTCGACGCGCTTGGGCTTATCATCGGAGCCCGCGCTAGCGCCGATGTCGTTCGCGCCGGCGCTGAGAAGGCTATCGTTGAGGGTATTTTTCATGTTGCGGAGAATAAGAAGCTGAAAGCGTTGTTGAGCGAAAATGATGTGGAGTGTGGTGATGCACTTATCGCCCGGCGAGAAGTAGCATCCAGGGGCCAGAGTCGATGTTTTGTCAACGACTCCCCCGTCACGAACAATCTCTTGAAAAGCATCGGTGAGCTGCTGGTTGATTTGCACGGTCAACATGAACATCAATCGTTGTTGAGAGTTGACACCCACATCGGCATGCTGGATGATTTCGGCGGTCTTGATGGGATGGTAAGCGAATACCAGGAAGCGTTTCGCATTCTCCAGGAACGGCAGCGGCATTTAGACGAACTGATTCGCCAAAAATCTCAGCTGCAGGAGAAAAGAGAGATTCGAACATTTCACATCAAAGAGATAGATGGTGTTTCTCCCGAGACGGGGGAAGAAGACCGTCTGTCCCAGGAGTTGACAGTTCTCGAGAACGCTGAAAAACTATTCAGCGCAAGCTCCCAGCTGTATGAGAAGTTGTATGAAGGTGACTTGTCGGTTCATGATCAACTTGTTCTTGCAAGGAATCAATTGCAGGATCTTGCCACGATAGACACGCAATTCGATGATGCCGCAAAAGAGGGAAGCAGCGCCCTTGCAATTATTGGAGAACTGGCGAAATTCGTGCAACGTTATAATTCCCGCATTGAGTTCAATCCTGAGAGACTTGAAGAACTGCGGTCTCGTTTGGGCCAGCTCGCCATGTTGAAAAAGAAATTCGGCGGATCGATTGAAAGCGTTCTTGCGTATCGGGAAACCATCGGTCAAGAGGCCAGTCTCGCCGAAAACTTCGACGAAGTCATTGCAGCCCTAAAGAACGAGGCGGCGGAATGTTTGCATCGGTGCAAGACCCTTGCGAAAAGGATTTCTGCCAAGCGTACAGATACAGCGCGAAAGATTGATAAGGCGATCATGGCGGAGCTTGCCAAGCTTGGCATCAAAAATGGACGGTTCAGAACGGCGATCAATCAAAAACGAGCTGCCAATGGGTCGAGCATCGCTATCAGGTTGGACCATGAAGATTTGTGTCTGAACACGAGGGGAATGGATGAAGTGGAGTTTTTTATTTCCACCAACCTCGGCGAGGATGATAAACCTCTGGCGAAGGTCGCGTCCGGAGGAGAGGTTTCTCGAATTATGCTTGCCCTGAAGACAATCCTGGCAAAATCCGACCGACTGCCGGTGCTGATCTTCGATGAGATTGATGTCGGTGTAAGCGGTCGTATAGCTCAAACTGTTGGTCGCAGTCTCAAGAGCCTTTCGAGTTTTCACCAGGTTATCGCGATTACGCACTTACCGCAAATTGCCGGGCTGGCGAATTCTCACTTCGCGGTTGTCAAACATGAGTCCAACGGTCGCACAGCCACCTCTATGCAGAAGCTCACCGTGGAAGAACGCATTCGAGAGGTCGCAAGGCTGATGAGCGGCGAAGAAGTGACCCGAGCGGGTCTTGCCGGAGCGAAAGAACTGATGGGACTTACCTAATGTCCAACGCATATGATCGGGGCCCCGATAATGGCACTTCACCTCTATAACACCCTCTCGAAAAGAAAGGAGCCGTTCCAGCCACTCCGTGACAAGGAAGTCGGCATGTACGTTTGCGGTCCGACCGTCTACGGACACTCCCATCTTGGCCACGCGAAGAGTTACGTTTCGTTCGATGTCATCGTTCGTTACCTCCGGTACAGTGGGTACAGAGTGCGGTACGTGCAGAATATTACCGACGTTGGGCACCTGCTGGGCGATTCGGATGAAGGTGAGGACCGTCTCGTGAAACAGGGCAAGGCGGAACAAAAGCATCCGATGGAGATCGCGGACGAGTACACCAGAAGCTACTTCGAAGATATGGACGCTCTTGGGGTTCTTCGCCCCGATATTTCTCCCCGCGCGACCGGTCACATTACAGAACAAATTGAAATTATCAAGACTCTTCTTGGGAAAGGCCTTGCCTACGAAGTAAACGGTTCCGTCTATTTTGACGTGCGAAAGTTTCAGGCGTATGGTAAACTCTCAGGGCGTGTCCTTGAGGAGATGGAATCCGGCTCACGTGTCGAAATCAAGTCCGAGAAACGGAATCCCGAAGACTTCGCACTGTGGAAAAAAGCTGCACCCGAACACGTGATGCGGTGGCCGAGTCCATGGAGTGTTGGATTCCCCGGATGGCACATCGAGTGTTCAGCAATGTCCATGAAATACCTCGGTGAAGGATTCGACATTCATGGGGGCGGTCTCGAAAACCAGTTTCCTCACCACGAGTGTGAGATTGCACAGAGCGAAGGAGCGACCGGCAAACCCTTTGTAAAGTATTGGCTGCACAACAACATGGTGACGGTGGATGGTCAGAAGATGGGGAAGTCCCTCGGCAACTTCACAACTTTGAAGGATGCGTTCAAGAGATGGGAGCCGGAGGTCGTGCGATTTTTTATTCTCCAAAGTCACTATCGCAGCACACTGGATTTCAGCAACGAAGCTGTTGATGGAGCGGGGAAAGGCCTGGCAAGATTGCGCCAAACGTTTCAGCAGCTTGCAGGAAGAATTCACACTGCGCCGGACGTGAATGAATCCCATACGATCTCACTCGATACATATCGTTCCGAGTTTCGCAAAGCAATGGACGACGACTTTAACACGCCGCAGGCAATCGCTGTTCTCTTTGAACTGGGCAAGGAGATCAATGGGCTGATCGCAACGGGGAAACCTATCGGGCGGACATCGTTACACGAGCTTGATGAGGTGCGGAAGGAGTTTGCCTCCGGCGTTCTCGGCATTCTGAACGATGCCACCATCGTGCGACAATCCTTGAATGGAACAAGCGAGGCTGACCTCCTGGCGTTGATCGTCGATATCCGAAAAGACATTCGCGCCCAAAAACTCTGGGGCATCTCTGACAAAATTCGTGATGGCTTGCAAAAACTTGGAATTGTTGTCGAGGACACCAAAGAGGGTGCACAATGGAAAAAGGTGAATTGAAGTCATGACCAATACACGAATCATCAGTCATGGCTATGTTCTCACGTGCGACCCCGAAAACAGGGGAGGGTTCCTTCATCTCGTTATTCGTGACGGCGTGATCGTGGAGTTGTCTCCTGACCTCGAGGAGCTGGAAAAGCGATATCACGGCGCCACGCTTATCAATGCGCGAGGGAAGCTTCTTACGCCGGGCTTTGTCAACGCCCATTGTCATTCCGATTCATTCCTACACCGCCGCTACACCGACGGTCGGCATTATCTTCAATGGTCAAAGGCAAAAGAGTTCGAAAAAATTCAGCGTCTTCTTATCGAAGCGGAGAGCCGTCGGGACATTGGTGCACTTTACCATGCAGCATATTGCAGTCACCTCCGGGCAGGGACAACGACAGTCGGCGAGTTTCCCCCTCCTGTGGACGACAAGGGTTTGATCACTGTTCTTCAAGAGATAGAACGCTCTGAAGTGTTGGGCGTGGTGTCGCTGCAGAACTGGGATCAGATTTCTGCCGCTCGTGATCTTGGGGAAGGTCGTCCCCCGATGAACATCAGCCTCGGCAAAGAGGGGGAGTATACAGTTTACAGTTTTGAAAGCATCCTCAATGCTTCGCGATCGACTGAACTACCCGTGGTAGCGCATCTTGCGGAATTGAAAGACGATGCGGATGTCATCCGAAGGAATTTTCAGAAAAACCCCCTCACGCTTCTTGCGGAGTATGCAGTTTTTGAGCGGGGCACCACTATCCTGCACGGAAACTACCTCACGGATAATGATGTGGCGCTTGTCCAGGCATACGGAGTACCGCTAGTCATCACTCCCCGATCCACCGCCTTCAAACAGACTGGATATCCGTCGCTGAAGGACATGATGAACGCCAACGTCTTCATGTCGTTTGGAACTGATTGGGGGAGGTTCGACATGCTCGGGGAGATGCAGTTTTTTTCACATCTCACCATCACACTCCCGGGATTTCAACAGCACAATTCAATGCAACTCTTACGGATGGCAACCATTAATGGTGCGCACGCTCTTGGGGTTGAACGCAAGGTTGGATCTCTTGAAGTTGGGAAAAGAGCTGACATCGTCTTCTTTTCAATCGACAGCCTTCGCATTCCTCCTCCGGATTTATCCCCTACAGCAATTGCCATGGCTGACGTTCTCTTGCGGTATCTCCATACCGGCGATATCACCAGTGTGATGGTACGTGGAGAATTCGGGCTTCACGATCGTCAACTCGTTATTTCCGATGAGCAAGAGATACGAAAAAGTGCAGAGCAACTGATGAGAAAATACTACCCTGCGCCTTTGTCGGAGAAGCCGCAGATTCAGCCGCCGAAGGTGATTTCGTTCGTCCAGACTCCCAGTTCTGAGGCGGTCGATGGTTTTGAAAAGGGAAGACCACCCCGTGAAGAAACGGCGATACTTGAAATGCCACCCGTTCCATCAGAATACCGCAAACCAGTACTTCAAAAAAAACCGCAACTGCCGAAGGATGTTCGAAAAGTGTTCGGCGACGACGATGACGCCTAAGACGGCCATGGTGATGTTGTGAAAGCGCGTACAGCGACCATTCTACTCCTCTCCTTCGTTTTTTATACGAGTCTTTTAGGGCAGGGGTCTGCCGGGTCAAGTGGAAATCTGGAACCTCGGACGATTGTCGATATGCCAACGGCCGGGATGCTTGCAAGCGGCAGCTATGGACTGGACTTTGATTTCTTTCAGGACGGCGGATTGCTGTTGAATTTTTCCGTCGGTGCCCTGGATTGGTTTAGCATCGGCGCGTCGTACGGAGGTTCGGGGATTATTGGCTCCGGCACTCCGAACATGAACCCATTCCCTGGATTTAGCCTGAAGCTTCGGCCCATCGAGGAATCAATTTTACTTCCTGCGTTGGTAATTGGTTTTGATTCTCAGGGAAAAGAGGGATATGTCGACTCGCTCGATCGATATATCATTAAATCACCGGGAGTGTTCCTCGTCGCGAGCAAAAACTATGATCTCCTCGGCTACATCAGTTTTCACGTAGGACTCAATTATAGCTTTGAACGAAAAGATGGGAACAGGGATGTGAATGGATATCTAGGCGTTGAAAAAACGATCGGTCCGGCATTGTCACTTCTCGTAGAATACAATCTCGGAATCAACGACTCTCACGGGCGGGCCATTGGTGACGGAAAAGGCTATTTGAATACTGCGATCAAATGGACAGTTGGCGGAGGTCTGACTCTTGGTTTCACGATAAAGGATCTTACTAAAAACGGTGTTGATAAATCTGTGGGCAGCCGGACCATAAGAATTGAATACGCCAGATTCTTCTAAGCTGTTCATATTAGTGAACAAACCGGTTGTGCTTGTCCAAAAATAAGCACACCTTTGGTAGAGAAAATAGCTCAATAAGTGATATTGAGGGCGATTCGGGCTGGCACCGAACTTGCACCTCTAAGAGGAAGAATCCCGATAGAAATTTATTTACCGCGCATTCCTGCACAATAGAGACGAGGTGAAACAGTGAACCTCTTTACGAAAAAGATTTCTCTCATAATAATCACAACACTTGTTGTGTTCCTTTCCGGGTGCTACACCCAACTTGAGACCGGAAGATCGTATGGATACTACGATGACTACAACAATGAAGAAGAAGTTACGGGCGACGGGAATCAGGTGGATAGCGTAACAGACGAAGAATATGATTCCGCGCGTGACCGCTTCTATGATGATGCCTACTATCCAGGGGCATCAGTGGCCATTGGGTTTGGCTACGGCTATTATCCATGGTACCGATTCGGCTATAGCTGGGGCTCGTACTATCCAAGCTGGTGTTTCTCCTACGATCCATGGTACGGTTGGTGCCTGCCTTACAGCTATGGGTGGAACTATCCCTATTATCCCTCTTACGGTTATCCATATTCAGGATACCCGATCTGGAACGGCGGTTCTCGCAGGACATTTGCAGACACCAGAGGTTTTGGCAACACACGCGGTAGTGGCGCAACGCGCGGATATACAGGAACAGCGAGAGGTTCCGAAAATAGCGGCGGCATGGTTCTGCCGACTGCGGCGCGTGGTCGCGGCAATGAAAAAGTTGGTGCCACCCGTCCTTCGTCACGTCCGACGGTTGTCCCAGGGTCATCAACAAGAACAGGAACGACCGTCCGGAGTGGTTCGCGGAGCGGATCAAGAGGAAATCGGGAGAGCGTTGGAAGATCTTCGAGGGGAACACCCTCGCGTTCAGTAGCACCCAGAAGTACACCGAGAAACGGCGGGGGCCGGAGTTCTTCTTCGCCGCCACGATCCACCCCGCAAGTAGCTCCTCGCTCGCAACCGTCCACTCCACCAAGTTCAGCGCCCCCCTCATCCGGTGGGGGAGGAACAAGAAGTGGTGGTGGTTCGCGGAGTGGCAGAAAGTAAATTTTAGGGTTGTTATACTAAACCCATTTGTACCTCTTCGACAACTGATTATGCAGTGGACGTTGATGCAAATGGGTTTTTTTTGTCCAGTGACAGTGTAAATATGAGCGAGGTTCTTATGAGAAAGCAGACAGTACGCATACTAAGTGCGGGATTCTTGATTTGGTTTTGTGGCAGCGCTGCCCGCGCCCAATTTCCCGAGGATGCACTCCGGTTCGCCACACCCGGGATTGGGGTTGGCGCCCGTGCTTTGGGAATGGGAAATGCTTTTACAGGTATTGCAAACGATTTCAGTGCACTCTACTGGAATCCCGCCGGGCTGACACAGATTCGCTTCAGCGAATTTTCCGTGGGGCTTGGTCATCTGAACGGACAGAGTGCCAGTTTGTTCTCCGGGACCGCGTCCGATTATTCGATCAATTCAACATCGTTGAACTCGATTGGGTTCGTCCTGCCTGTTCCTACGAAACGGGGAAGCATGGTGATTGCGCTCGGCTATCAACGACCGACCGACTTCTCCACCGGAATTTCGTTTGAACGCTTCAACACGGGAACGAGTCTTATTCAGACTTTTGCGACAGACGGTGCGCTTGCCCCGGCAAACCCTGGCGGCAATGTTGCGTATGAACTCTTTCTCGCGGATATTGATTCTGTTACGGGCCGATGGATTAACCCTATCAGTGGAAATCTCCAGGAAATCGAAAAAGCCCTTGAAGGAGGAGGGCTTAACCAATGGTCTGCGGGAGGTGGAATTGAAGTATCTCCCAATATTTCTGCAGGACTGACTCTAACGTATCTCTCAGGTCAGTATCGATATGATGGAACTTATACCGAGTCGGACCTTCGCAAGATCTATGAAGCATCTCCATACGATTTTGAGAGTTTTATCATTGAAGACAACATCCGAAGTGATATTACCGGATTTAATGCGAAGTTCGGCCTTCTGATCAGAAAAGAAGACCAGTATCGAGTCGGTATCGGGATTAAGACACCTACCGGTCTTCGTGTGAAAGAAACATTCGGCACTGATTACCGGAGCCTCTTTGACAATGGGGATAGTTTCGGGCCAGTCACCGATAGAGGCGAAACAGAGTATGACATCTCCACGCCATGGGTCTTCAGTGGAGGAGTTTCCGTCCTGTTGAACAGCCTTATGCTTTCCGCAGACGTGGAATACACCGATTGGACACAGTTGGAGTTTACCAAAGGAACGCAGGACTTGCTATCATACAACCGTACGATCAAAGACTTGTTTGTTGGAACTGCGAATATCAACGTTGGGGGGGAATTCGAATTAAAGAATATCGGCTTGCGACTACGCGCCGGCTTCATGCTGCATCCGTCTCCATACCGAGGCGATCAGTCCTCATTCGACCAGAAGTTCGTCACCGGTGGTGTTGGAATCCAGCTGAGTGAAGCCGCGATGTTCGACATTTCGTATGCGCATGGTTTTTGGGATACGTTCCGCGACAACTACGACGCCAGCGCACGCGTTGATGAACAGGTTCGGACTCACAACGTTCTCGCAACTCTCTCCTTCCGCTATTAAAATACATCGCACCCGGGCCGGAAAACGCCGGCCCGATTCCTCTTTGTTTGCAAGAGTACGCTCCATTCGATATATTGACGCTGCACAGCTTCGTTTTCATCTCTCAGCGCCGGGTGTGTGTTGCTGCTCTCAATTTCGGAGTGATTCTTGCGCAAACGTACCAAGATTTTCCTAGGGCTTGCGGTTGTCCTTTTCGTCTTCGTTGTTTCTCTCTTCTTCTTTTTTCGCTATCAGATTCAAAAGTCCTATCCACAAACTGCCGGCACGATCGAAGTCCCGGGACTGATACAGTGCGTTTCAGTCGCACGGGACGAGTTCGGTGTGCCCCATATTGCTGCCCGGAATGAGCATGACCTCATGGTGGCTTGGGGGTTTGTCCATGCTCAGGATCGGATGTGGCAAATGGATGTCGGGCGGCGCGCAGGAATGGGGAGACTCTCTGAAATCTTTGGATCGGTAACGATTGAGTTTGACAAGATGTTTCGCATCATTGGCATCCAGTATATTGCTGAAGCCGTTGCCGAGCATCTTGATTCTTCATCCTCGGAGCGGTTGGAATGGTATGCTGATGGTGTGAACGCGTACATTACTCTCGCCAAAGGCAGGTATCCGGTGGAGTTTGACATGCTGGGCTACGAGCCTGAACCATGGACACCTGTTCACAGCATTATCATCGGGAGGCTCATGTCGTGGGAACTGAACATGTCCTGGTGGGTTGACCTGATATTGGGTGCAATCGCCGATCGGGTTGGCGATGAAAAGGCTCTTGAGCTTTTCCCGCCGTACCCGGGGAATGTTCCGCCGATTGTGTCACGAAGTGCACTCAAGGCAGTTGCTTCAGACGGGATGGAATGGCTGAATATTGCCCGCCAATACAATGAATTCAAGGGGAATAAAGGCATGTCCGCGGGAAGTAATGCCTGGGTAGTGGCTCCACAAAAATCCTCTTCTTCGAAGGTCATTCTCGCAAACGATACTCATCTCAAACTGCATGCCCCTTCGAACTGGTACGAGGTGCACGTCTCCTCCGGCGATCTTAACGTGAGCGGAATGTCGGTGCCGGGCATACCCGGCGTGGTCTCCGGACACAACGATCACGTCGCATGGGGAGTTACCGCCGTCATGGCCGATGATGCGGACTATTACGTTGAACACCTCGACTCTGTGGATCAATCAACATACCTCTACGATGGTAAGTGGTTTCCGGTGAAGGTTCGTGAGGAGGAAATCTCTGTGCGGGGAGACAGCACAGTCAAGTTTGTAGTACGATCCACGCATCACGGGCCGGTGGTGACGGACATTCACACTAGACTTCAGAAAGCGCAATTACCGTTTGTTGCAACGATGCGATGGACAGGAGCTGAACAAGACAATCAAATAGACGCGTTCTACAAAATCAATCGCGCTACAAATTGGAGTGAGTTTCTTGCAGGAGTCAAAGAATTTCCCGGTCCTGGGCAGAACTTTGTGTATGGAGATGTGCAAGGAAATATCGGCTATTGGTGCGGTGTGAAGTTACCCATTCGAGCCGGGCTCAATTCCACCATGCCGCTTCCCGGATGGACAAAGGACACGGAATGGAAAGGATTCGTGCCATTCGAGAGACTTCCCCATCTTTTCAACCCATCCGAAGGATTCATCGCGACGGCAAATAATAAGATTGTGGACGACTCGTATCCATACCTGATTTCAAACCTCTGGGAGCCACCCGCCCGTATTCTCCGCCTGAAAGAGTTTCTCGGAAAGCAAGATGTGTTTTCTCCGGATGACTTTTCTCGCCTTCAGAATGATACATATTCCCACCAGGCACGAACGACGACTCCGTTCCTTCTTGCCGTGCTTCGAACGACTGACCTTCTTCAAAAGGAAAAACTCCTCGAATATTTCGAGAACTGGAATTTCCACTTCGATGAAAATGACATTGCAACTCTGATCTTTCAGGAATTCTACTCCCGCCTTCTCGCGAACACCTACAGGGACGAGATGGGAGAAGAATTATTTCACGATTTTGTCATTCTTGTCAATATTCCGGTACGGGTTATGTCAAAGATGCTCGAAGAAGACTCGACTGAATGGTTTGATGACGTGACGACTCCTCCAGTAGAGACGCGTGACGATATCATCCGTAAGAGTTTACAAGAGGCCGTTACTCACCTCGAGTCCTCTCTTGGTCGGGATACACGCATGTGGCGATGGGGAGACGCACATACGGTGACGTTAAAACATCCTTTTGGCTTGATTCCCCCTTTGGGGACTATCTTCAACATCGGGCCGTATCCCTATAAAGGTGGACCCACGGCGTTGCTCAGCGGCGAATACAGTTATAACGAACCGTTCGCGGTAACGGTCGGCGCGTCTTTTCGGCAAATAGTGGACATGGCCCATCCGGGAAAGGCCTATCGTGTGTTGCCGACTGGACAATCAGGACAGGTTCTGCACAAAAACTATGACGATCAAACACAGCTGTGGTTGAACGGAGGCTTGAGGACCGTTCTCGTAGATACTCTCATGCGGTCGCAGGCACTTTGGAATCAATTGACTCTCTTGCCAGTGCAGGAAGCCAAATGATCTCGGAGAGATTGCGAAAGCGCCTTGCGGGAGCAGAGTGCGTGGTGGCATTCACTGGAGCTGGCATCTCGGCGGAGAGCGGGGTCCCCACATTTCGAAGCAACGATGGGATCTGGAAGAAGTTCAAGCCTGAGGAACTGGCGAGCGTCAATGGGTTTATGCGAAATCCTGAACTTGTGTGGCATTGGTACAACGAAAGAAGAAAAGTGATCAGGTCAGTTCAGCCGAATGGCGGCCATCGTGCCCTGGCGGCATTGGAACAGTCTGTCCCATTCGTCACTGTTGTCACACAGAATATCGATAACCTTCACCAAAGAGCGGGTAGCACGCGCGTGTTCGAACTCCACGGAAACATCGAGAGAAACTATTGCATGACATGCGGAACACCATTGACGGACGTTGAAAGCCATTTGATTGACGGCATTCCTCATTGTCAGGTCGAGCGCAATGGGAAAGTCTGCTCGGGATTGATACGACCGGACGTTGTCTGGTTCGGCGAAATCCTCCCGGAGGATGAATGGAATGGTGCGGTTGCTTCGATGGAATCAGCCGATGTTGTTCTGTCCATCGGAACGTCGGGTGTGGTATTCCCGGCAGCGTCGTTACCCCATTTGGCGAAGAAGCACGGAGCTTTTTTGGTGGAAGTGAATCCCGAACCAACCCCTCTCACAGAATTCGCCGATGAGTTTCTCAACGGTCCAGCAGGAACGGTCTTGCCTCTCATGGTGGACGAAGTGTTTTCCCTTCATAACAGATAGGACAATGTTCATGTTTCCTCGTGAAAAAACGAAAATCATCTGTACGCTTGGCCCCTCGACCAACAGCGTGGAGATGCTTCTTAAGTTAATTGAGGCGGGGATGGATGTCGTCCGCTTGAACTTCTCGCATGGGTCATATGATGATCATCTGAAGACGATCGATAACGTCAACGAAGCCGCTCGACGGAGCAACACGACCTTGACGATACTGCAGGATCTTCAGGGGCCGAAGATTCGAATCGGCGAAATCAAAGAACCCTTTATTGAGTTGCACACAGGGGATACGTTTTCGATAACCACCGAAACGGTCGCGGGGGATAAGACGCGTGTTTCGACCACCTACGGGAATCTCACGAGGGATGTTCATGCCGGCGATCGAATTTTATTGGACGACGGAAAAATGAGGCTGCGCGTGCTTGAAGTCAAGACGTCGACAGTGGTCTGCGAAGTAATCATCGGTGGGATTCTTTCATCCAACAAAGGTATCAATCTGCCGGGAGTTGCGGTCAGTGCGCCATCATTCACACCGAAAGACCTTCATGACCTCGAGTTCGGCATCAAACACGAAGTGGATTATGTTGCTCTCTCCTTTGTTCGCACCGCAGAGGATCTCCGGGCACTCCGTCAGGAAGTTATCTCCAGAATTCCCAAAGGACGATTTCTTCCAATCATCGCAAAAATCGAAAAACCCCAGGCGATCGCAAATATCGATTCGATCATCTCCGAAGCAGACGGTATCATGATCGCTCGGGGAGACTTGGGGGTGGAGTTAGCTCCTGAGGACGTTCCTATTCTCCAGAAAATGATCATCAAGAAATGCAACGAGGTTGGGAAACCGGTTATCATCGCAACGCAAATGCTCGAGTCGATGATTAACAGCCCAACCCCTACACGAGCGGAAGCCAGCGACGTTGCGAACGCAGTGATTGACGGCGGCGACGCAGTCATGCTGAGTGGGGAGACGTCCGTGGGAAAATATCCGCTCGAGGCAGTCCATATCATGAGTCGGATTATTATGAAGGTAGAGAGCGAGCACATCGGCCCGCGATTACTCTATGCGCTACAATCATCGGGAGTGACAAGCAGGCTCGATGCCCTCGGACGTGCTGCCTGCGTTCTCGCGGAGCAGATGAGTGCCGCAGCCATTGTGTGTGTAACACATTCGGGTGCAACCGCAAGGGTGTTATCACGATACAGACCGGAACCACAGATTATCGCCATCACGGATCGGATGAAAATCCGGCGAAGACTAAACCTGATTTGGGGTGTCCAAGGAATGGTGATAGAAAGTTTGAATGATGACTCGGACGTCGCGCTCAAGAGGATTCAGGAACAGTTACTGCGATCCGGCATAGTGTCAAGCGGTGACTACATCGTTCTTCTTGCAGGGCAGCCATTCTTTGCCGGTGGGTCCACCAACTTCATCAAAGTAGAAAAGGTGGAATAGGTTACGATCTATTTTACAACCGAAGAGAATCCACGACGAGTAAGGTCGTAGATAAGAAGTCCAGCAGCAGCAGCCGCGGTTCCCAAGAGAATGATTGCGTTCACAACGTCTCCAAACAACAATTTCCCGGTTCCAAACAACACACAGAACACCAAGACAACACCCGCAAGCCAATCGAGCATTAGTCTTCCGTATCCAGTGTCACCCTGTACGTTGGGCATGCGTTCTGCAATCTTGCGCCAGCCGGCTCCCCCTGGATGGACGCGTGCATAGAACCGCTCAAGCGTTTCTACGTGTGTTGGCTTTGTAAGGAAGGTAACGACGAGCCATCCCAACGTCGTCATTGAGACAATGAGATACAGCGTAACGGGAAAGTCAATATGCACGAATCCCGCCTTATTGCCCATGCTGATGAGACCGTAGAGGATAAGGGGAATCGCCATCGCACTGATCTCGCTCCATGCGTTGACTCGCCACCAAAACCAGCGGAGAATCAAGACAAGTCCGATGCCGGCGCCAGCCTCGATGAGAAAAGTCCACGCACCGGCAATAGTATCGAGGAGGGAGGTAACGACCAAGGAAAGGATCATCATGAAGAGCGTAACGATGCGACTCATGAATACATAATTTTTTTCTGCGGTTCCTTCACTGACAAAGTCTTTAGAAGGACTGATAAACCTCTTGTAGAAATCATTGATCACATAGGATGTCCCCCAATTCAACTGGGTGGCGACCGTGGACATGTACGCGGCAAAGAACGATGCGATGAGCATTCCTTTGATCCCGGCAGGAAGAAAGTCACGCATGGCATAAACATAGCCAAGTCGCTTTGCTTCGGGCGCAAGCTCAGGATAGAGTATGAGGGAAGCAAGGCCAACAAGAATCCACGGCCAGGGGCGAATACAATAATGCGCAACCGTAAACCACAAGGTCGCAAGGAGAGAGTGCTTCTCGTCTTTTGCAGACATCATTCGTTGAGCGACATACCCGCCACCACCCGGTTCTGCCCCGGGATACCATGACGACCACCATTGGACTCCGACGAAGGCAAGAAACGCTGCAAAGGAAAGAGCGAATGCTCCCCCTACCGAAGTGGACGATTCTCCAATCGTGGGGGAGAATTGGAATACCCATGAGGGAAGTTTTTCTTGAAGTCCAGCAATACCACCCACCTGTGGTAAATTCAGGACAATGATCGCCAGGATGATTGTCCCAGCCATGGCAAGAACGAACTGGAAAGCGTCCGTCACTGCAACACCCCATAGACCTGAGAGGGCTGAGTAAAGAGCAGTGAGAATCAATGCACATCCAACGTAAACCAACACCTCGTTCTTCGGTATGCCGAACATCCCTTCCAGAATAGTCGCCATTGCAAGATTGACCCATCCCATAATGACGCAGTTGATAAAGACCCCCAGGTAAAGTGCACGAAAGCCTCGAAGGAAAGCGGCCGCCTTTCCGGAGTAGCGAAGCTCCACAAATTCAACATCCGTTTGAATTCCTGCGCGTCTCCATAATCGAGCGAAGAAAAATACCGTGAGCGTCCCGCCAAACATGAAATTCCACCAGAGCCAGTTTCCGGCAATGCCGTTCTTTGCGACAAGCTCTGTCACCGCGAGAGGCGTGTCGGCGGCAAAGGTCGTCGCAACCATGGAAGTGCCGGCGAGCCACCACGGAAGATTGCGACCGGCAAGAAAGAACTCTGAAGTGTTTTTGCCTGCGCGTCTGGCATAGAAAAGCCCTATGGCAAGACTGATGACGAAATATCCACCAATCACGAGCCAGTCAACGGTTGTCAATACACTCGGTATCATGTATTCTTTCGTGCAGTGAGAAAGTATGAGAGATGACCAACGATCAGTGTCGTTGATGTGCCAATGATGGTGTACCATGTCCAGGCGATTGCTGTTGTCGTAACCACAACGATCATGATCGCAATGCCGCTCGCGAAGCCGATCATTGCGTCTCCCTGTCGGATTCGCGGAGAAAGGACGCCAAGGAGAAATGATCCCAACAATCCTCCGTATGTGACCGAGGCAATCCCAAGAGCGAGTTCCACGAGCGCGGTGGAGGTATTCGTGATGAAAAATATGGCAAGCGCAACGAGAACGACACACCAAAAGAGTGTCAACATTCGGGAGATCAATAGTTCTTTCTTTTCCTCTAATTGCTCTCTCTGCAGGGGGATGTAAATATCGTTCATGCTTGTGGCTGCAAGGGAATTGACAGAGCCGGAGAGTGTCGACATTGCGGCGGCGAGGAGTCCGGCGATGATAATTCCCGAAAGTCCCGATGGCATACTTTGAATAATAAACATCGGAAAGATTTCGTCGGTCTTTGTCAATCCCAGCTCGCTCAACGATTGGCCGTGATAGAACGCGAAGAGAAGTGCGCCGATAAGGAGAAAAATTAGAAATTGCAGGATCACCAAGACACCGCTTCCGATCAGTGCCTTCTGGCTACCGGCGAGCGTACGGACGGTAAACAATCGCTGAACGATTATCTGGTCGGTGCCATGCGAGGCCATCGAGAGAACAGCTCCTCCGAGAAGACTGGCGGGAAGGGTATAAGGAGTCGAGAGAAATTCCTTCAAGCCGAGCGAAAAGCCTGTGTTTAGCACTGAGAGTTTGTCGAGCGGAGTTATTCCAAATGACCAGTCGAGAGACGACGCGATGACGATAACAGCGCCGATTGCACCGCCGAGGTATATGATCATCTGAACTACATCTGTCCAAATGACTGCCCGCACCCCGCCAAAAAATGTGTACGATAATGTGATGCCGGCAAGAACGAGAATCGCCACGATGTAAACTTGCTGATCAGGAACGTCCGTAAAGGTGTTCCACCCTTTGAGGAGAATTGTGAGAGGAATCGCTGTTGCAAACAACCGAACGCCATCCGCAAGAACGCGCGTGAACATGAAGGTAATGCTGGTAACGCTGCGCATCGGGCCGCCGAACCGCCCGCCGAGAAACTGGTACGCCGTTGTTAAATCACCACGGGCGTAGGCCGGCAGGAGAATAAAACTTACTGCAATTCTGCCAAGGAGATAGCCGATTGTTACTTGTAAAAAATTGAGGTTTGTAGCATACGCGAGGCCGGGAATGCTAATGAAGGTGAGGGTGCTTGTTTCGGTAGCGACGATTGCGAGGCAGGCTGCCCACCAGGGGATATCTTTCTTTCCGAGGAAATAATCGCGGCTTGATGCCTGGCGACCACCTGCAAAGAGCCCGATGCCGGCCATCGCTACAAGATACAATACGACGATAACGTAGTCGAGGGTGGAAAAGCCCATTCAGACCATGGGAAAGTGGGTTGTGCAGCTACTTCGCGTGTGCGGCCTCTTCGATCGTAAAGATACGATCGAGCATCGAGATTTTAAGGAGGTTCAACACTTTTCGATGAACGTTGGAAAGAGTGACTTTTCCGCCGTGTTCTTTCATTTTCCTGTCCGCAATCAGCAAGGCGCTGAGTCCACTGCTATCGCAAAACTCCACATCGGTAAGGTCAATAACGAGATGTTCCACTTTCGGTTTGCAAAGGATGAGGAACTCTCCCTTCACAAGAGGAGAGACGGATGAATCCAACTTGCGTTCTTTCAACCGGAAGATGGTTGCATTGCCGTTTTTTTGGACTTCAAAATTCATGACACCGCTCCTTCCCTGTGCCCGTACGAACGGTGAAGAGGACACAGTTAGAACATCTGCAGGCAAGCTGCCATCTGCTCATAGTGAGATTTTGAACTGTTCCCGGCACCCGCTTGTATTAAGAGATTGTAGAACTTTTCCGCATGGTTTCGAACAAATCCGATGCGAACGCGGGCGCGACTTTCCTTCACAATATACCCCGAGGGGAGCACGAAGTCAAGGCCAAGGTCAATTGCCACATCGTATTGTTTTTTCCGAATTCGTTCGAGTACCTCCAAACGAGGAACAAGAATTCCGTTGATCTCGGTCGGAAGTATGTGAATGAACTCACAATGTGGAAGCTCGCGAATGGCAAGCGTTGCATGATGGCTTGAGACCACAGTGATTTGATTGTCGCGGACGTTCTTCTTCAATGCATCAACAATCACTTTGATTCCTTCCTGGTGGGGGTCGCCAAACGGAATCAGCAACAAGACCTGCCGGGCGTTCGAAATACTTTCCGTGAAGGAAACAACTCTTTCCCGGGATTTGCGGAAATGAATGCGGGCAGCGTACACTCCCACAAAATGTCGAAGAGAAGTAAACATACTATTTAGCGTACCATCGTTAAGAAATCGTTTTCCGATAACGTCGGGATTCCCAGGGAGCGGGCTTTTTGTAATTTCGACCCTGCGTCTTTGCCCACGACAACATAGTGGATCTTTTTGCTCACGGTCGATGCAACGACGCCGCCGTTCCCCTCGATCAATGCTTTTGCTTCCTCCCGCGTACAGGAAGTGAGAGTGCCCGTCAGGACGAATTGCTTGCCTGATAAACGGCCTCCGTCGGATTTTGCCTGTGAGGCAAACACAACGCCTGCCTTACGCAGTTGGCGGATCATTGCGCTGTTCTGCTTATCCCGGAGAAAATGCACAATGGACTCGGCAATCCGCGGGCCGACGCCTGAGATTTCCTGGAGATCTTCTTCCGACGCTCTTTGCAGCATCTCAACGGAATCATAACGGTCAGCCAGGATCCTGGCAACGCTCGCACCAACGTGGCGAATGCCAAGCGCGAACAAGGTACGGTGAAACGGCTGCTCTTTACTCTTTTCGATTCCCTCAAGTAAATTGGCGACGCTCTTTTCTCCCCATCGATCCAATTCCGTTAATTGTCCGCGATGGTCATGAAGTGAATACAGGTCGGCGACGTTGTTGACGAGCTTGAGCGCGACGAGTTGATCGACGACGGCCTCGCCAAGACCTTCGATATCCATTGCTCCGCGATGAGCCCAGTGCTCGATGCGACCGCGCACTTGCGCAGGGCATTGGGCGTTCTCGCAAAAGTAGTTTGCCTCATCCGGTGGTCGGTGAAGTTCTGTTTTGCACTCGGGGCAGCGGGACGGCATCGAGAACTTTTTTGCCCGCGCTTGCCTCTTGGCGAGAACGACGGCAGAAACCTTTGGGATGACATCTCCTCCTTTTTCTACGACGACTGTATCCCCCACCCGGAGATCAAGCTCCTCGATGTAATCGCTATTATGAAGGGTTGCCCTGCTGACGGTGGAGCCGCCGACAAAAATCGGTTCAAGCTCAGCGACTGGCGTGATGGTTCCCGTGCGTCCGACCTGGAAACTGATTCCTTTCAGGCTAGTTTCAGCTTTTCGGGATTTGAACTTGAAGGCGATAGCCCAGCGAGGGCTCTTGGCGATTGAGCCAAGTTGTTTCTGCTGCCGCAGGGAATCCACCTTGATGACCACGCCGTCAATATCGTACGGAAGCGTATCGCGCCGTTCCTCCCATCGTTTCCAGTATTCGATCACTTCCTGAATGGTGTCACATCGCTTCGTGTGTTCGTTGACCGGAAGTCCCATGCCTCGCATCGCTGTGAGATTGTCGTAATGAGTTTCTTCGGATGAGGTATCCGAATGTAATGCATAGGCGTAGAAACGAATCGGGCGGGATGCCACGATCCGTGAATCCTGCATCTTCAATGTTCCCGCGGTCGAGTTGCGTGGATTAATAAATGATTTTTCACCTGCCGCAATGCGCTGACTGTTCATTTTCTCGAAATCATCTCTATGCATGAAGGCCTCGCCGCGTACCTGCATGGTAGGAGACTCTTTCGAAGTTGTCCTCAACCGAAGGGGCAGCGAGCGAATAGTCCTCAGATTTGCTGTGATGTCGTCGCCCCGCGCTCCGTCACCGCGTGTTGCCCCCTGTCGGAATACGCCTTCCGTATAGTGCAAGCTGATCGCGACCCCGTCAATCTTCAACTCCGCGACGTAGACCGGTTTTTCATCCCCAAGAAGTCCTCGAATCCGTTTATCGAATTCACAGACATCGCCTTCGGAATAGGAATTCGTAAGGCTGAGCATCGCCGGACGATGGGTGACCGAAGGGAAATCCTTCGTTGGTTCACCTCCGACCCGCTGTGTGGGAGAATCCTCCGTGCGGAGGTCAGGGTACTTATCCTCGATTCTCTGAAGCTCGCGCAACAGTACGTCGTATTGCTCGTCACTGACCGTCGGATCTGCCTTCACATAATAGCGATAATCGTGATCAAGAATTTCTTGGCGGAGCATCGATGCCCGCCGTATGATTTCCTTTGAGGGTGAGCTCATTTGGAGCGAGTTAGTTCGATGTGCGGGCAGCGACTGCGCTGCGTGTCAATTCGCGGTTGCGGATGACAATCCCACGTTTTCCAAGTGCACCGAGATTTGTTCCGTTCAACGAAAACGAGATGCCGCCTGCATTTCCGAGTGTCAGGACAAAACGGTTCATGGCAGTCCAGCGAGACGTTCTGTTTGGATAAAAAATGTATTCCTGTGGCTCACCATTGTCGATAACAATCTGCATCCATACCGTATCGAGCGTGACCGCCGAAAGATGAAGCGTGTCATGCGCTGCGGTGTCCTGCTTGGCTTTTGCCGCTTCCAATAGCGGGGCGATCCGCGCCTCGTTTTCTTTCACGACGCTTTGGAACGGAATTTCTGATGGCGGCGAAGGAGAATCATTTTTGACGGCGTACCAGAGCGCAAACGCGAGAGTTCCGATCAGGACGATCATGAGCGTTCCGCGTGCAAACCAAGGATTGTCACTGACCCAACCACGCGCGCCAACTTTCTCGTGATCCGAAAGATCTTCCATTGTACGTTCAGCAGCGTGAGCAATCGGCTTGCCATGATGTCGCGTGCCCCCGGCCTCGGGATAGCGTGCAAGAGTATCTTTCGGGTCCAACCCGACGAGGAGCGAATACTCACGGACAAAAGCGCGCATATATGTTGCAGGCAACGCGGCAAAGTCATCTCGCTCGATTGCTTCAAGATATTGAATGCTGATATTTGTCTGAGCCGAAATATCCGTGAGCGAAAGATGTTGTTCATCCCTCGCTTTTTTCAAATATGTGCCAAGTGTATCCATGCCCTTCAAGATAGCCCGATCCGTGCATCAAGCACTTGGCGCACCTTCATCGCAAGATCGTCGATCTGGAATGGCTTCCGAAGAACTATCTCTCGATGTTCATCAACAGACGAAGCTTCAATAGGTGCATTGCCGTAACCGGTGAGGATAATCATGGGAAGGTTGGCATTCATCTCGCGAAAATGAAGGCGTGCCTCCTTCTCCCCGTCGGATTGCAGGGAACCGCTCACGAGCACAAGATCAATTGCAGCCTGGCGCGCACGGTATGTGTTCACTCCTGCAGCGCCATCATGCACGACAGTTACATTATAGCCCAACTCCTCCAGCATATCGCGGGTAATCTCCGAAACCCCTACTTCATCATCAACGATCAAGATATTCTCCTTCCCTTTCGGAAGTTGCTGACGACGTTCGCGAGTATGAGCCTCGTTCTTGGGAGGTGCCTTTGGCAAATAAATGGAGAAAGTTGTTCCCTGACCCGGTTCGCTTTCGACCGTCACGAAGCCGCCATGGTTTTGAACCACTCCATACACCACGGAGAGACCCAGTCCATGTGCCAGTTCCTTCGTGGAATAGAATGGATCGAACAATCTACTCAGAAGCGATTTGTCCATTCCCACACCAGTATCGGAGATATCGAGCCGAATAAATGGTCCGGGTTTGACGGAAGTAAACTGACTTGCAGTACGAGCATCTGCGACAGTCATCGTCGAACGGACAGTAAGCGTTCCTCCGTCAGGCATCGCCTCGCGTGCATTGAGGAACAGGTTGAGAAGAGCCTGTTGAATCTGTCCGGTGTCTCCTTGCACTTCGCAGGGCGCTGAGGTAAAGTCGGTCTTAATCTCGATACGATTTTCAATGCTGCGGGCGAAGAGGTCCAGCGTTTCGCCAACGACCGCATTCACATTCATGGGTTGGATAAATGTCTCTGTTTTACGGGCAAACGTAAGGAGCTGACGTGTTAACGAGGAGCCGCGTCGCGCCGCATTCTCGATGATCTCGACGTACTTCGAGAACTTTGAGTTTTCTTCCGATCTTCGACGGATAATAGAGGCGGACCCAAGAACGGAGGAGAGGATATTGTTGAAATCATGGGCAATACCACCTGCAAGGGCACCGATACTGTCAATCTTCTGTGCGTGGACAAGGGCCGCTTCCATCTTTTTGTATTCCGAAATATCGCGGGCAACAATCCTCGCATTAATCGGTGTTCCCTTTGCATCAAGAACAAGGGTCGAATTGAGGCTGACTTCAAACGCGTCGCCCGATTTTCGGGTCATACGGAGTTCGAGGTTCTTCAACTCGGTGCCTTCATCAAACATCGATGCAATTCGCTCGCGTATCGACTGTTGTGCATCCTGCAAGAAAAACGAATCAAATCGTCGACCGACGATCTCGTCTCTGGTCCACCCAAGCATAGCCGCTCCCAATGCATTGCATTGAATCACGATTTGCTTTCTGTCGATATTCAAATAAATATCGGGTGTATTTTCAAAGAGATCGGCATACCGTCCCTCTGATGCCTTGAGCTTCTGAAAGAGAAGCGCGTTGTGCATTGCGACGCCGATTTGGTTGGCGAACGAACTCAAAAGCTCGAGTTGCTTCGGCGTAAATGCCTCATGGTCTTCCGCCGCAAGAATCATTGCCCCGCTGATTGTCTCTTTTGCCTTGAGGGGGACCGACGCCCACGCTTGAATGCCGAGATTTTTCAGGTCCGGTGCCATTCCGCCGGCATGCTTTGTTCGCTCGCGTTGCACATGAAGCTGCGGAAGCCAAGTCATGGGAGAATCGGTGCGGGGACCGAGAAGCGCAAAGAATTCCTCCTCTGTGCCTTTCTTGCATTTCAGAACAGGCGTGTCTTGTTCAATGGTGTACATCCATCCGAAGCGGATATTGAGGAGATCGGTTGCTTTTTCGAGTGCGGTCCGCAGGACAAAATCCAATTCCACGACCCGATTTACAGCCTCAGCCAAGGTATTAATGGCTATTAATTCCCGGCGCTGCTCGTCCAGCTGGCGACTGTAACTCAAGGAAAAATATACGCTGGTAAATCCAATCAACCCCACTGTCAGGATGCTGATGAAATCCATCAGGCGTGGCGATTGTCCAGTTGCAGCCATGGCGGAGAGGATCGTTGCCATCGAGACGATCACGGCCGTGGAGGCGACAATTTGTGCCTGTTCAACAGGGCCGAGATTCTTGAAGAATTTCTTCATTGGTGGATTTCAGATAGTGTCTTCATTGAAGAATGTACAAAACCCCCTACCGACATTCAACGAAGCAGGGTTGGCAATCTTATGAAGGTTCGGTGCAGACTGCGCGAGGGTGTGGCTGATGCACTCAATGAAACATCCCGCATTGCCTGGCATCGCAAATGCGGGATGTTTACTGTTGTGAGGTTGAAACGAAGTGGAGCTACTTCTTAAGAATAGCTTCTTTCGCCGCTTTGGCGATGCGGAACTTGACAACAGTCTTCGCCGGGATCTGGATCGTTTCTCCAGTTTTCGGATTCCGCCCAAGACGTGCCTTGCGGTTCACAAGAACCAATTTTCCAATGCCGGGAATCGTGAAAGAATTCTTAGCTTCACGGTATGCAAGTGAAGCCAACTCTTCGAAGAAGCTCGCACTTTCTTTCTTCTTCAGTTCGAACCTCTGTGCAAAGTGAGAAACGACTGCTGACTTTGACATGGCTTTTGCCATTGGACCTCCTTCAGGTTGTTGTAGGTGGGGGATAGCCCTTGTCGTTCTATCCATGGTGATAAATTCGATGAGAAGATACCACATTCCACCGAATATTCAAACACAAAAAACAAAAAAACCCTTGAAAAACCAACACGAATCTATCCCAGGGCCGAAGTCACGGTGTTGGTTCCGCCCACTCCTCTACCGATCCATCGGGCCGCATGATGTCAACGGGGCACCGGGCGAGCGACGAGACAAAAGTTCGACCGTACCATCGCGACGTGACGCGACTGTCAAGAATCGTAATAAAGCCGGAATCGGAGTTTTTTCTGATCAGTCGTCCCGCACCTTGTCGAAATTTCAAAATTGCCTCGGGAAGAGAATAAGAGGTAAAGGAGTTTTCTCCCCGTCCGGTCAGAAGTTCCATCCGTGCTTTGCTTACCGGGTGTGACGGAACCGGAAATGGAAGTCTGGTGATAATAACATGTCGAAGAGAATCTCCGGGGACGTCGATACCGCTCCAGAAACTCTCCAAACCGAAAAGTACTGAGTGAACATCTTCACGAAACTCTTCAAGCAAGACATCTCGCGCGACTCGTCCGTCCTGAACAAGGAGTTGCAGCCCGCGAGATTCAATTCCATCTCTTACTTTTTCTGCGACTTCTTTCATTAACCGGATGTTTGTGAAAAGAACAAGAGCACCTCCATTGGATCGTGCAACGCAATGAAGAATCCACGAAGGAAGAGTGGCTGCATATCCAGCCTCATCAGGCCCGGGCATTCCCATTGGCACGCACAATCGCATTTGCTTGTCGAGTGGAAACGGAGAATCAAGAATGCGGGTCTCTGCATCGTCGGCTCCGATTCTATGCCTGAAATAATCAAGACTCCCGTTGACGGACAGTGTTGCGCTTGTCATGATGACGGTTGTGTTCTTCCGAAACAAGCGTTCTCGTAAGAGGTCAGCAACTTCTACAGGTGCGTAGCAAAGCGACGAGTGCTCATCTCTCATCTCAACCCAGTAGCAGTTTGCTGGCTCTTTCTGGCTCAGGAACACTTCCACTGTGTTCTGAATTTGAGAGAGCGCGTTGCGAATTGCAGTGAACTCTGTTGCTTTAGTTTCATCCGCGCTTCTCTCCTTTTTTTCCAAGAGCGATTGTACTTCGTCAAGGGGTTGTTCAAGTATGTTTGGAACGATCCCGGGCGACGTAACACGAAATTCCTTCCGGATGCCTTCATCCCCGCCCGGCGGGACAGCAAGGCGAAGATTGCCAAAGAAATCTTCTGCCGCCTTTTCTGCATTAAGAAATGCACTCCGCTGGGGCTGGCGTAGTCGGGAAAGAAGACCCTTCTTCGTTCTGGCATTGAATGCCCGGTGGAGAGTGCCGAGGACGGTGTTCAGGGAGAGACGTTTTTCAAAACAGGCAACCGCAGCTGCTTCAACCGTCTGTGCTTCATCAAAAATCACAAAATCGTTCCGGAAGAGAATGCCATCGTCAGTACCCTCTTCCGGAAGCAAGGTGAAGAACAATGCGTGGTTCATGATCACCATGTGTGCATTCCGCACCTGGTCCCGCACGCGTTGGTAGAAACAGTCCATGCCGCACTTTCGAGGGGAACAAATCTCCTGCTCGCTGCAGATCTGCTGCCAGAGTCTGGCGGAGGGAACAAAGCCAAGCTTTTCGATATCTCCACTGCTTGTGGATTCAGCCCAGGCTGCAATCCGTTGCAGATGGTCTTCATCCCTTGATTCCAGAAGGTTCCCGGCGTGGGAGAGGACATGACGAAGCCTGGTGGAACAAAGATAGTTTTTTCTTCCCTTCATGACAGCAGTCCGAAGGGGAATCTCAAGGAGATTTGCCACGATGGGAATGTCTTTGGAAAAGAGCTGGTCCTGAAGATTCTTTGTGTGCGTCGAGATCACCGCTTTTCGTTCGTCGCGGATGGCAATTAATGCAGCAGGGAGGAGGTAGGCAAGCGACTTGCCGACCCCGGTGGGGGCTTCGATTAACAAATGGCGACTGTCTTCAATCGCGCCGGCCACAAATGTGGCCATGGCACGCTGTTGAGGACGGTACTCGTATTCATGAGACAGGGAAAGGGTGCTGTGAGGTGAGAACACCGATTCGATCTTGTCAACAGGGGAGCTCATGTCCTACTCCTCCTACTTATTAAGGAGCATCTGCACCAGCTCATTCCATTCTTCGTCAAGCGGCTTCGCGGGCAGCGTTGCTGCTGCCCTGCCATACCAATACGATGCATTTGAAAGATCTCGTTCTTTGCGGTGGAGATAGGCATGAATGCGTGACCCGGTGATATCCGAAATCTTCTGTGCAGTTTCATGGGCTGACTTCCAGTCGCCGTGCCCATCGTACCACAACGCAAGAAGCGGTTGACTGATGCCCTTGGGTGGTACGGGCTGCTTGAGACTCTCGAGAAAATCGGGGAACGTCATTGAGTATTTTCCGTCGGTTTTGAACACCACAACGCCCACCAAATGAGAAGAAACTGAAAGGGCAGCCGTGCCCATTGGTACAAGGAAGAGTTCATGTACCCACCAAGTTGCACATTCTCAATCGCAACGTAGATATTTGCCGGGAAAATGAGAAGAAGGAGAATGGCAATTCCATACGCCGCCTTGCGGGCTTGAGGTTTCACCAGGAGCAGAGCGCCTCCAGCTATTTCCAGAACTCCGCTGACATAAATCAATGCAAGCGGAAAGGGAATAAACCTGGGCATCATGAGAAAATACGTTGCAGGAGCCACAAAGTGGAGAAGTCCGGTGATAATGAACGTAATCCCCATTGCTACGCGACCCATTTCGCGTGCTGACGACTTGTTGATCCATCTGAGCCGCTGGAGGAAGTAAACAATCACGAAAATACTGAGGAGCAACACGAACACGGTCATGAAATGTTCCGGCTATGAAAGAATTCTCAAAAAAGGCTCTGCCAATTCCGATTCACCATTGGCAGCGAGTTGAGCGACGGCTCTTCCGCACAATGCACCGATAACGTTACCGGTTCCGCTGTACGCGCCAATTGCCCATACGTTCGGGCGAACTTCTTCAATGATTGGAAGTCCGGTGTTTGAGTAAGAGACAACTGATGACCATCGGTGCGTTACGCCTGCTGTTATTCCCAACTGGTCACGAAGAAACCTGTCCAAGCAAAATTGCACTCTATCGGAGACAGCTGCATTATGCGTCCACTCGGCATCGCCCCCTTTGTCCCGAAACCCCCCGAGGGCGATGGTGGTGTCGGGCAACTGTTGCCAGTAATCATAGCCCCATCGGGTATACACGGGACGTGAAAATCTGACAATACCGATCGGCTTTGAGGCAAGCATCTGAAGCCTTGCTGTTCGTACCCGGTCGTGTAATTCCGGAAAAATGACTTCCATGTTCCCGTCCACTGCAACGATCGTTTTCTTGCTACGAACGGTTCTCGCAGAAGTACTGACACCGTTGTCTGAAATTTTGGTCACGAGAGAGTTAGTGAAGAGGGATGCTCCGGTGCTCACACATCGACGAGCAAGCGCCTCACAACGTTGAAGCGGCTGAAAAACCCCGTCTGTGGGAAGCAGGAGACCTCGCCCTTCATTTCCTTCATAGGTAAAGACACGAAATCCATCACGCTCCAGGGCATCCATATGCCTTTGACAGTCCTGAAACTCTTCGTCGGAAGACGCAATACGGAGCGATCCGACGATGCGGACAAGCTCTGGAGTTTCGGATACGATCCGCTCAATTTCATGAACACTCAACTCATAAAGCTGACATGCGTGTTTGCGCCCATGGCGTTGAACCAGGTCGTGATAGAACGAAGCGAGGCCTGCGAGGAGAAAGCCACCGTTCCGTCCTGCGGCTCCCGCACCAACCCGTTTGGCGTCCACACCAATTACCGAATGACCAAGGCGGAGAAGTTCTCCGATGCAGGTGAGTCCCGAGCCACCGAGTCCGACAACGCAGAAGTCCGCTTCCTTTTCTCCTGTCAGCGTTGGGTATTCCGCGGGGGCGTCGTGTTCCCAGATGCTGCTGGTAGAATCCATGAAGGGTTATCCTACGCGGCGCTTTGAAAGAGAGCGGCAACAGCTCCCGCGGGATCTTGAATAACGCAGTTACGGCCTATCGAACCCATATTCTTCGTCGCAACAAGAATCTTTCCACCTAATTGTGTGCAGGCAGCAGTACTTTTCTCAATATCACTCACAACAATATACATGAGCCACTGTGACGGGAGACCTTCATTAACTTCTTGAGCGTGACAAATGTCGGCAATCGCATCCCGGATTCAGGCTCGGTCATGATATAGTCGCTGTATACGCCCATTGCAACCGGAGAAGATTTCCAACCTACTACGTTTTAGTAAAAGTCTCCTATCCCTTCCGCGTTGGGGATGGTAAGGTCGATCCATCCAATTGATCCAACGTTAGCCTTTTTGTCGCTCATCAATTCTCGTTTGACTAAATTTTTTCGATGTATTTTCCTGAAACCCATTGTTTATCGGGATGAATCTTCACCCAACCTTTCTTCTCCTGATAAATGGCCACGATCGTTCCTTTCTTGAGACTCGTGACTCTTTTGTAGGAAGTGGCCGGACCTGTGCGGACAACCAGCGAGGTTGCGGTAACGAGACCCTGGGGAAGTTGAGGATCTGTCGTTGCGCCGGCCTTGAAATGCGTGATCTTTGCAAGTTCTGTTTCAATGAGCGGGATAAAGT
>DASWHW010000119.1:0-31937 GCA_036397975.1 Bacteroidota bacterium | reverse complement strand
CTCTCCCTTCGGAAAGATTTGTTCCCTCAAACAAACACATTCCGGGATAGACAACGGCTGTGTGCACCGTAGGAATGTTCGGGGATGCCGGAATCCAATAATTCTTGTACGAATCAAAATAGGTGTTACGTTTCCAACCGTTCATCCCAATCACCTGAAGATCCAAATCCTTAAACTTCAATTCTTTGAGCATTATGGCAAACTCGCCGATTGTCAATCCAAATCGGTTTGGAATGGAATACAATCCTACAAACGAAGTGAAGTTATTCTGGATGACGTTCCCTTCTGTCGCAATGCCATTAATTGGATTCGGTCGGTCGAGGACGATCAATTTTCCGCCAAAGCGTTCACACGCTTGCATACAATAGTAGAGAGTCCACAAGTATGTGTAATACCTGCTGCCGACGTCCTGCAGGTCGAACACAAGAACGTCAATCTTGCGCAAATACGCAGAGTTCACTTTGCGTGTAGAAGAGTATAAGCTCACAATGCGTGCGCCCGTGACTTGGTCAACGGAATCCGGGCTTTCGATCATATTCGCCTGCTCAGTGCCGTAAAATCCATGCTGTGGTGAAAAGATATATTTCAACCGAGCATGCGGGAGAAGTGCGGCAGGCGAGTACTCGAGAGATGAAGTTAAAGAAGATTGATTGGCAACGATTCCGAGATCGGGCTTTCGGCGCTGTGAAGACAGCTGTGCAACATACCCATCAACGCCGAAACGAATGAGTTTCCTCATTTCACTCCGCAGGGTTTTGTGGATGCGTTCACGAAATTTAACAGGAAATGATCAGTTGGTAAGAGATTGCAACGAGCGTTATTGTATTGAAACTTCAAAGGCCGAGGATTTGGAAAGGAGAACCTGCAAAGCAAATCCTTGCGCTAATCTACCAATAATATTTCGCCGTGTCAACATCAATTGATGCGCCGGTATCAGGCCGAGGGGGACGCCGGGCTGATCAACATTTCTATCGAGTCAATACAGTCTAGGAAAAAACGCGAGCCATCAACTTGCGCTTTGCGACGGGAAGCATCGTTTCCTGGAAAGGAAAGTCGATATCGGTTTCCGAAAGAAATGTTGCGGGATTCGGAAGATCAGGATACCGCTCCATCAGGCCATGCTTATAGGACTCGGGTGATCGGTGGAGACGTGGCTCTTCGATAGATTCGAGAATACGGGTTTTAAGCGCGCGGTATCGCTCCGTAGTGGAAGAAAACAGTGACACCTCGTAACGCAGCAGGTATAGAAAGGAGAGTTTCTTGTCGGGAACAAACCAATATCCCTCTTCGAGATAGACCGGCAAAATACCAACCTGATCGATTGATACATGTTCGTCGACAAAATTGTAGATTTCCATTCCTTCTTCAATTGCATGTTTCAGGAGCGGTATGGCCCAGGTGATCAACGTCGCAAGATCGTCCATGTCAGTGCCGCCATGCGGGAGGGAATCATAAACAAGTTTCCCCTCAACGAGATTTACCTCCTTGAGCGATCGCGGGAGGTGTTCTTCCATGTCATCGAGCTTTTGGAGTAGATCGGCGACCGCGTTGTGTAAATCAATAAGATCCCGGAGGGTCGGATAGAGTCGGTTGCGCGAAAATTCATCGTAGGCTTCCTTCAATCCCTGCTGAATCTGGTATTGCCTCCATTCGAGATCCTGGTTGCCCGATGTAAACATTGACAAATTAAGAGAAGCCATTTCTTCGAACCTCCTTGTTAAGAATTCTCGGCTTCCGCACCCTGCTTGTGCAGATCCCTCTCTTCTCTACCCTACCTAAATTATGCCAAGAACGTTCAAATTCCATAGCACTCAGGCCCCCACTCTGCTAATCAGGAGTGAAAACAGCCTCTCGCGATGAGGTTCTGTTGTCACTTGGTTATGTTTTTCCCATATTGACTCAAAGCTTCGAGAAATTACCCCGACCAGCCACTTTCCTCACTGAGAGTAAATGACGGAACCATTTGAATCGGTGTTGCTGAATCCGCCGAAAGAAGTTGATATCGTTGCGATAGAGCGGGAACTTTCAGCTCTATGGAAGCAAGCAGCAGAGCCTGCATCTGTTGATCAAGCGCCCCCTGTTGTGAGAGCATGCTCACTCAATCTCATTGTTGTTTCTCGCGATCGTCAAGAACTTGACTCTCTCGGCAATATTATTGGCGACGTCACCCTTGAACATCCGGCGCGAACGTTTCTCATCTCAGCGGATCGCACAAGCTCACCGACTCTCGATGCGTGGATCTCGGCACGCTGTTCACTTCCGGTTCCTGGCGGAAAGCAAGTCTGTTGCGAACAGATCAACCTCGTCGCGGGGGGAAATGAGATTGCAAAGATTACGAGCATCGTTACATCTCTTTTGGTGCCTGACGTGCCTTCGGTGCTGGTGTGGAGGGACAAGGTAAGGACCAATGACCAGTTGTTCTCATCTCTGTCGCGTGTAATGGATCGCGTCGTTATGGATTCTGCTCTTGAGCGTGATCCGGGGACATCCTTTCGTCTTTGGGAAAGGAACATTCGCGAGAATGAGGGAAGAGCGTCGTTTGGTGATCTCGGCTGGACGCACTTAACGCCGATGCGCAATATGCTCGCGCATGTTTTTCAGCCACGCGAAATGCGACCTCACCTGCTTCAAATCGACGCATTGTCAATCACCTATTCTTCCTCTACAAATCCATTTCATTCAGGATTGAGTCAGGCGATACTACTGGTCGGCTGGCTTGCTCAACGAATGCGATGGATTCCTATTCACCCGTTGAAGCGGACAGATGTCACGATGACTGCGAAGCTTCGATTCGATGAAACAGCAATCAAGGTTCGACTTATTGAAGGTTCTCTGGTGGGTCACTCCGGTGGAGTTATCGGAGTCCATCTGCAGACAACTTCAGGCGTGGAAATATCTCTTGCGGCAACGGGCTCGTCCCACTGCGTCAAGTGTACCATCAGTGATGGAAAAACGAACCAGCACGAAATGCTGACATCAGGTGAGGATTTGTCTGACTCGTTCCTTTTGGGGAAAGAGCTGGAAGTAATGCATCGCGACAAGCTGTACGAGGATGTGTTGAAAACGCTCCTTCCGCTTCTAGAGGAAAATGAGGGATGAAAGGTCGCCTGGAGGTTTACGATACATCGCACACGCTGGTGGAAGCGGTCGCCGTTCAGGTGCAACAACTTCTGAGCCGGGCGGTTGCCAGTCGTGGGGCAGCATCTCTTGCATTCTCCGGCGGGTCCACTCCGAGACATGTGTATGAGCTTCTTGCGACGGATCGTTTCCGGACTAAGATCGACTGGAATCGGATCCATTGTTTTCTTGGAGATGAACGCTGCGTTCCCCCATTCCATCCGGAGAGTAATTTTCGAATGATCAGCGATGCCCTCCTCAATAAGATCACCATTCCCGACAAGAACGTCCATCGTGTAAAGACCGAACTTCCACCCGAGGAAGCAGCAGAGTCATATGCTGAAGAAATTCGAAACCTCTTCCAGCTCAAAGCAGGAGAATTCCCCGAGTTCGACGTACTGCTGCTTGGCATGGGAGAAGATGGTCACACGGCGTCCCTGTTTCCGGGCACAGCCGCAGTCAACGAGACGGAGAAGCTTGCGACGGTCGTCCAGGGATCGAATGTGAAGATTCCGCGTGTGTCACTGACCTTCCCGACAATCAATAATGCTGCAGAGATTATCTTCATCGTTTCTGGAAAAGGGAAGGCCGCGATTCTCCAACAGATACTGAACGGAACCGCTGTGAAATATCCTGCTCAAATGGTCAATCCATTGAAAGGACGGTTAACGTGGATGGCAGATCGCGATGCAACAATGCAATTGGAGGGAGTTCACTAGTATGATTCTTGCCGGGGATATCGGTGGGACCAAAACAAACCTTGCGTACTTCTCGGCCGAATCTGGCAAACTCGTTCGAAAGCAATTGCAGAGTTATCCCAGCCGGGATTTCAAATCATTGAAGGATGTGCTGGCGAAATTCCAAGCCGACTTTCCTTCGGCAGTGATGGCTGCTGCCTTTGGCATTGCCGGACCAGTTGTCAACGGGCGGAGCAAGCTCACGAATCTTGGTTGGGACGTTGTCGGTTCAGACATTGCCTCACATTTGAACCTGACCCAGGTGGGTCTTCTAAATGATCTGGAGGCAACTGCGTATGGAGCTCTTCGCTTAGACCCAAAAGAATATCTCGTTTTGAACAAAGGCGTTGCCGCAGAAAAAGGAACAATCGCCGTGATTGCAGCCGGCACAGGTCTCGGGGAAGGTGGATTGCATTGGGACGGAAAGCGATATCGGACAATCGCATCTGAAGGGGGGCATACGGACTTCGGACCCCGCGATGAAACCGAAATTGATCTGCTCCGATTTCTGAAGCCGAAGTATGGGCGAGTCAGCTATGAACGTGTTGTTGCAGGCCCAGCAATCATCGACCTTTATGACTTCCTCCGCAAACAGAGTGACGAGCCTGAACCCGAATGGCTCAAGTTGGCTCTTACCTCAGGAGATCCTTCCGCGGTGATATCCAAAGCAGGACTTGAAATGAGGGATAAGGTGAGTGCACAAACCCTGGATATGTTCGCCTCATTATATGGAGCCGAAGCGGGCAATCTCGCATTGAAGATTCTTGCAACCGGTGGAGTTTTCGTTGGTGGAGGAATAGCGCCTAAGATCCTCCCGAAAATCCAGGACGGTTCGTTCTTCTCTTCGTTTAAGAACAAGGGTCGCTACGAGGGGCTGATGAAGAATATTCCGATTTGGATTATCCTCAATGACCAGACTGCCCTCCTTGGCGCTGCACATTATGCCGAGTTAATTTTGACAGAATCTTTGTGAGGATACCAAGCACGCATGACGAAGTATCAACCGGTTCCGCTCGAATTTGTCCACATCCCGCAAGACGAGCAGCGACGCCGAGCGAGCGAGTTTTTTGACCAGTGCAATCACCGCAGAACCGTGCGGGAATATTCCGATCGCCCCGTCCCGCGCGAAATCATTGATGATATTATTCGGACCGCAGGGAGCGCTCCCTCGGGTGCGAACAAGCAGCCGTGGAAGTTCGTTGTGGTTGATGATCCGGAGATCAAGCGGAAGATCCGTTTTGCTGCGGAGGAGGAAGAGCGGGAGAGCTACGATCATCGTATGCCCGATTCCTGGCTGGCCGATCTAGAAGAACTTGGTACCGACTGGCACAAAGAATTTCTCGAAATTGCCCCGTATCTGATCGTCGTGTTCAAGGAAAAGTACAGAGTCGAAGAGGGTAAGCAAAAGAAAAACTACTACGCCGATGAATCGGTGGGGATTGCATGTGGTTTTCTGCTGGCGGCTATCCACAATGCTGGCCTTGCATCCCTCACGCACACACCAAGCCCCATGAACTTTCTGCGCGAGATCCTTCAACGGCCCTCCAATGAAACGCCCTTCCTCCTCATTCCGGTAGGATACCCCGCCGAGAACGCCGTTGTCCCGGACATTGCGCGAAAACCTCTCGAGGAAATCCTCATCCGGAATGTCCAGCCACCTCGCTAATCCCGATGCAAAGATCTCAACTCGCATGACCGCTCGATTCTCCACGTCGACACTTCCTTGTTATTCAAAATTGGATTGGGTATATTTTTCAGAACTATTAACGGGTTTACTTGTGAATCGACTTGAACTGAAGGCGTTAGGTTCTGCCTTCATAATTTTGGTTATGGTTGGAGGCTGTTCAACCTCAAAAAAGGCGGCGACGGAACAACCTCAGACCGCGCGGACGCAAGTGGATGAACGTTCGCGGGATATCGCTCTTCAACATTTCATCAATGGATCGGTGCATGAATCCAATGGGGAATATGCCGAAGCGATCCTCGAGTTCCAGGATGCGCTACGCTATGATGAGAATGATGCCATCTATTTCGCACTGGCGAAGGATTACTCCCTCCTCAACAAACACACTCTCGCAATTGAAGCAGGAAAGAAGGCGATAGGGCTTTCTCCTGACAATCTGGACTATCGTAGAACATTGGCGGAGATCTACGTCCGTGCATTCGAGATCGACTCCGCGGCTTCGCAGTATGCCCAGATTGTCCAACGCGACTCTTCCAAGATCGAATCCTGGTACAATCTTGCGCGCCTGTATCAGGGCCGGACCCCACTCAAAGCCCTTGAGGTGTACGAAGCCATCGTGAGCCGGTTCGGCCCGCAATGGGATGTGTTGCTGCAAATGGCGGAGCTAAATAATTCCTTGCAGCAATATGAGAAAGCTGCGAATGCTTTGCGAATGATGACGGAAATAGATCCTAGCAATAACGAGCTCAAAAGATCTTTAGCACAAGCCTACACTCGCTCGCAGCAATATAACAAGGCTCTCGCTGTCTACACCGGATTGTTGGAGCTGCAACCGGACAATATCGAGTACATCGCAGAAGCAGCAGGAGTATACCTGGTACGAAAGGAGTATGCCCGGGCAGCTGAAATGTTCGAGGGAATCCTTGCCCAGGATTCAGTGGTCGTGGACGCCAAATTAAGGATTGGCGAAATCTATTTCGGGCAGATGGAAAAAGACTCGACGCTGGTCCCCCTGGCGCGTTCGATCTTCCAGAGAATTCGCGACAAGCATTCTGAAGATTGGCGTCCGTACTGGTTCCTGGGGGCGATTGCAGCCCTATCAAAAGAAGAAACACTGGCAGTTGAAAATTTTCGGAAGGTGACAGAACTGGCAAGCTGGAACGCCGATGGATGGGTCTACCTTTCGTCTGTGTTTCTCGAGAAGAATAATTTTGAGGAAGTCGCCACGATTCTTGAAGCAGCAGTCAAAGCCGTTCCGGAGGATTTTCGTGTCAATTTCTTTCTTGGAGTTGCCCTCAACAGACTGGGAAAAAATGAAGAGGCTGCCCGGTCCTTAGAGAAATCACGCGAAATCAATGGTGCTGACATGGGCGCACTTTCACAGCTGGCCCTGGTCTATGACTCGATGAAGAAATTTGATGAGTCCGACCGGCTGTATGAAGAGGGATTGAAGAAAGAACCTGACAACCATCTCCTCCTGAACAATTATGCGTACAGCCTTGCGGAACGAAATCTCCAGGTCAACAGGGCTCTTGCAATGGCGAAGGAAGCTGTTTCCGCACAGCCGGAGAATCCATCATACCTCGATACCATTGGTTGGATTTACTTCAAGCTTGGAGAGTATGAACAAGCGGAGAAAAACATCTCCAAGGCCGTTGCGCAGGGAGACGTGAGCGCCGTTGTTCATGAACACCTCGGCGATGTGTACTACATGTTGCGGGATGCAGAGCGCGCATTGGAACAATGGAACATCTCGTTGAAGATTGACAGTAGCAACCAGGAATTGAAAGCCAAGATCGATCGCGGAAGGTTATGAATTTAGACAATAGCTGGTTCTCCCTGATCATTGTTCTTGTGGTTCTCTCCTGTTCTCCGAAACCAGCCTCGGTTCTCCTGGATACAGAGCGGACTTCGGCGGGATCATTGGTCCAATTGGTGAATGCAAACGAGCAGAAAATTCACAGCCTTGTTGGAAGCGGGCACATCACTTTCGATACGCCGGAGTTGAGCGGCACCGCCACTTTCACCATTTCAATGAAAAAGCCTGATTCTCTTCTCGCGCTCTTTGAAGGGCCTTTCGGGATCGATCTTGGTACCCTCTTCCTCAGCAGGAATCGCTATCTTATCTACAATAGTTTTGAGAATACTGCAATCACCGGAACTCCGGGGTCGGAAACGCTGAAACTCGCCCTGCCGATCGACCTGACGTATGATCAGCTGTTGAGCGCTTTTTCCGGGACAATACACCTGCCGGATGACCAGAATGACCTCGTCAGCTACTCAATTGATGAGGACCAATTCCTCCTTACCTACGATTGTGGGAATCTTGTCTGCAAGTATTGGGTCGACGCAAGCTATTTGGTTGTGACATCGCAACAAGTTCTGGATCAGAACGGCCAGGTGGTGATGGATGTCCGATTCTCGTCGATCCGGGAACAGGATGCGATTCACGCACCGCGACGCATCCGCTTGAATTTCCCGGAACGAGGACGCCAGGTGGCGCTTCAATACGGTTCCCTCACCCTGAATGAAGAGACCCCCTCGTTTCAGTTTTCTATTCCTTCCAATGCCCACGTGATCACACGATGACTTTTTGGGCGCGAGTGACGGTTGCCGTGTTTTTTCTCTCGATGTTGGCGAACGGCATGCCACGGAGTCCGCAACAAGAAATTGAAAAGCGCCAGTCAGAACTGCAGGGACTGCGCGACCAGATCAAGGCGCTCGAAATCAAGATGGATGAGCAGCAGCGAAAGGAAACGG
This sequence comes from Bacteroidota bacterium, assembly GCA_036397975.1. GTDB lineage: Bacteria > Bacteroidota > Ignavibacteria > UBA10030 > UBA6906 > SZUA-287. Next base: position 23,639 of record DASWHW010000119.1, on the reverse strand, counting down.
CGACGTTGGAATTACTCGACTCGTATGATAAGAAAGCCTCGCTCATCAAAACACTGCTGACAAAACTTCGTCGCGAAGAAAAATCCATTCAGACACGGGTAGATTCCACCCGTTCAGAGATGAAGGTCCTTGAAGATCAACTCACGTTCTTAAAGGCGCAGTATGCGAACTACGTTCGATCGATGTATAAGTCCGGTCGAATGCATGAGATCGATCTGCTGCTGTCGTCGAATTCGATAAATCAATTTTACATCCGGGCTGAGTACTTTCGCCGTTTTGCCGGCCAGAGAAGGGACGATGCGCGCCGTATTGGTATGAAGAAGGCTGAGATCGGAGATGTCCAGAATCGATTGCAGCTCCAGCTCGCCGAGGAACGGCGTCTGATCGCGGAGAAAGGGACAGAAGAAGACAGGCTTGCTCTTTCTGTCTCGGAAAGGAAGGATGTTCTCCTATGGATTCGAAAGGATCGGAAGTTGGTCCAAAGGCAAATGGACCGACAGATGAAGGCGGCAAAAGAACTTGAGGGATTGATTGAAAATCTCATCGTCGCAGACAAGGTGCGAAAGGATAAGGAGGCCGAAGAGGTGAGTAAGGGTGTGCTTCCACAACCTCCGGTGATCACCGGAGTCTTTGAGTCAAGGAAAGGCCAACTGCGATGGCCAGTGACCAAGGGTGCAGTGGTGGCAAAGTTTGGCAACCAAAGGCACCCAACGCTTGGAACCGTTACACAGAACAATGGGGTTGATATCGCAGTGGAAAGCGGGTCACAGGTGGCTGCGGTTGCGGAAGGGGAAGTATCGGCAATAACCTGGCTGCCGTCATATGGAAACGTTATCATCATAAACCACTACAACGGATATCGGACCGTGGCGACACACCTTGCCCAGATTTTCGTCGTGGTCGGCCAGAAAGTCTTTGATGGAACCCCGTTGGGGGAAAGCGGGGAATCGCTGGAAGGTCCTCGGGTTCATTTCGAAATCTGGAAGGATCGCGAAAAACAGAATCCTGAAGTCTGGCTTGCAAAGCAATGAAGGCTCAACGTTTTCTGCTCCCGATTCTTTTTACCATTCCAACTATTCTTTTGGTCGTGTTCCTCCGCGGTCCTCTCGAATCAATAGAAAATGGTTTCACTGACTGGAAGTATCAGTGGAGAGGTGAGCGGTTGGCCGATACAAACATCGTTATCATTTACAACGATGACAACGCCGTCAAAGCTCTCGGCGGAACGATTCGACGAAATTTTTATGCGTTGATGATCAAGGCACTCACCGACCTGAAAGCCAAAGCGATTGGCATCGACGTTTTTTTCGACTCGCCCAACACGGTGTATCCCGAGTATGACGATCTTCTTGCCACAATGGTCGGCAACTCTGGAAAGGTCGTTCTTTCGTCCTACTTCAAATCTGTTACAGGACCGGATCCTGACGGGATGTTCCATGGCGAAGAATATCATCCCCCTCTGGCCATGATTGGTGAACGGGCCGCCTCGATTGGCCATGAGAATCTGGGCGAACAGTTCCAAGTGCCGGTGGTAATCCAGGTCGGCGATTCACTGATTCCGGCCTTTGCATTTCAACTCCTGAATATCTATGCGGGTGGACCGCATGCTTATGCGTCGCTCGTTGCACAGGGTAGTGTCCAGCTAAACTATCCGGGACGCATGACCTCGTTTGTCTCCTATCCTTTTCTCGAAGTTCTCAAATCGTACGACGCACTCCGTCGAGATGAACCAACGAGTGTTCCCGTTGGATCGCTGAAGGACAAAATAGTTTTAGTCGGAGTTGTTGGCGACGGAACAGGAAAGCTGTTCGAAACGCCGTTTGACAGACGATTTCCTGCCTTGGGGATTCACGCGGTCTTTATCGATAACGCGCTCCACGAATCGTTCATTCACGATGTGGGTTTCCCAGTCGTTCTTGCCGTGGAGGCCCTTGTAGGAATATTTTGTGCAATATCGGTCTTGTTTTTTCCTCCACCACGCAGCCGTATTTTTGCGTTCGTGGTTCTTGTTCTCCCGGTCATCCTGTCCCTGATACTCTTTTTCTCCTGGAACACGGTCCTTCCGATAGGTCCGATCTTCCTGGTAGGGGTTGTTGCACTGAGCGCATCATTTTTCTACACACATCGTCTCGTTCGTGCCCAAGTTGATTCCCTGACCGTTGAGCAAACTGCGATTATCATACAGTTAAAAGATCGCGAGACGAAGGTGTCTATGCTCGAAAAGGAATTGCTTGATATCTCTCGAGTGCGGAGCGCAGATCGCACAAACGAACTGCTGGAAGAGATCAGAAAGCACAAATCTGAAATAAGGTCGCTCTCCTCACGCGCAGATGATATGGAAGTCTTTGAGCAGGCCGAGGAAGGAGATTCTGGGGGGATGGAGAAGTTTGAGGAACTGGTCTACGCCCATGTCGGGTCGATGAAACAGGTTATCGAGTTCATTCAAAAGATTGTCGCCAGCGATGCGCCTGTTCTCATCCTCGGGGAAAGCGGAACGGGAAAAGAACTGGTCGCCCAGGCAATTCACCGTCGCGGTGAACGAAAGGAAAAGCCATTTGTTGCAGTGAACTGTGGTGCTCTCTCGGAAAGTCTGCTCGAAAGCGAATTGTTCGGCCATGAGAAGGGCGCGTTCACAGGAGCAGTCAAGGACAAAATGGGTCGCTTTGAGTTGGCCGATGGTGGGACGATCTTTCTGGACGAAATTGGTGAGGTGAGCGAAGCATTTCAACTGCGACTCCTACGCGTTCTTCAGGAAGGAGAGTTCGAAAGAGTGGGAGGAACGAAAACATTGAAGGTGAACGTGCGGGTTCTGGCCGCGACGAATAAAGATCTGAAAGAACAGGTGAAAGCCAGGCTATTCCGCGAGGACGTGTACTATCGCTTGAACGTCCTTAGTGTTGCGCTGCCATCCCTTCGCGATCGCCAGGAAGATATTCCCCTGTTAGTAAGATATTTTTTGGAAAGAGAAGAAGGAAGCCTGAAAGTATCGAAAAATGTGATGGACTCATTCACAAATTATCTCTGGCCAGGAAATATCAGGGAGTTGGAGAGCGTTATTCGCAGGGCAGCGCTCCTCGCCAGGGCGGAAAAACGCACAATGGTGAATATGAAAGATCTCACCGAGGAGCTTGTCCAGGCAGTTGAGGGTTCGATTGCAATTGAGGAACAGATCATGGAATCATTTCGCGAAAAGGGTTTTTCCCGAAGTTCGGTCTCTGAAACTGCGAATGAGCTCGGTGGACTGAATCGCGGCACGGTGGCGGAATATCTCCGGGGTCAGTGTCTTCAGGCATTTGCAGAACAGGGATTTAACGTTGAGCGAACAGTACAGCGTATTTCGCTCTCCGCCGATCAGGAGGTCAACACGCGGGTTCGCAAGAAGCTTCTTGAGTACATTAATAACATTAGTGATGTTGTTGATACCTCACAGCCGTGGGAAGCGGCCCGACTCGGACTCAAACCGAAAACCAAAAATCTGCCTCAGCGATATCATCCCTATCTTGAAAAGACCGCGGAAGCATTCTATCGTGGTGTTTGGAAACGCACCGGTCAGCCATCGGATTCCGAGGGCGAGAGCGCCTGAATAACTTCCTTCCCGCAAACGATCCCTTTCTTCCCGCAGATTACCCAGTGCTTTATTCCTCCCGTTCTCGTGAGAGCGACCGATAACTTCCTTCTGTGAAATGTGTTATGGGCTGTCGAGAGTATCTGGCCGACACTTGGCATGATGATTGGATTTACATTCCAGCAAACACAATCACATTTCATTCACACGTATCAGGAGAGAGCTATGAAAACCACACACGCATTGTTTGCCGTTCTTGCGTTTACAGGAATTGCCATAACGGGGTGCACCAAAGACGTAACCGCACCGGAGAATGAACAGGCTCCGGCAGGGGTCACCAATGAAATCGAAGCCATGAAACTCATGGCGTCACAGGATGAGTTTGTTCAAAACGATGAACAGACGTTTGAAGACCGTGAGATCGAACCGATGGAGACCGGAACGTTCGGCAAGATTGAAGCCGAGATCACTCCGTTGCGGTTCGGCAGATTCATCACTAGCGTGACACGGACAATCACTGTGACAGTCGCGCCTGGCGACAGCATTGCGGTTGCACATGTGCAAAAAGACATCGAAGGCATTTTCAAAATCAAAGGTATTAACGGGGTAGGGGATACCGTGTTGGTGGAAAAGCCGTTTGAAGATCGTGCCACGCGCAATGTTATTTTTAAGCGAATCAATCGCGATAATGCTCGGTTTTGGAGAAACTGGATTCCTGTCGCCACTTCATTAGTCGACGGAGGTACAATTTCGAATTCCCCAAGCCAAATCGACTTGACGAAGCTGCAGATGTTCCTTCGAAACGGTGACACAGTTACGGTGACCGATCCCAACAGCTTCTACCTCCGATACCGTTGGTTGCGCTTGTTTGATGGTGGCAGGAAGGACATACCGGAGTTGAGCGGCGGCGATCGTGTGATTCTCCAGGCGACATTGGCGAGCGCATCTCCTGACACGGATATCGTCGCGCTTCGTTTGGGATATGGACCTGGCAACCATCGCAGAACTCGAATGGAACTCGTGTCGGAACTTGACAATGGAGATGGGACATTCACTCGTGTGTACCAGAAAGCATGGTTCTGCCATTTCCACACTGGATTTTTCCATGCAGGTGTCGTCGCGGTAACGAAGGAAACGCTTTTTGATGACGCGGCTCCATATGCTGCGAGTTGGTGGGGGGTTCCTTATCGCGTGTTCTAGTTAAGCAACGAAATCATCTTTCATAGAAGCCCGCCCTTTAAGCGGGCTTCTTGCGTTTTTGAGCATCGTTTGGGAAGATGCGCGTGAAGCAACCTGATTCCCGCATTCGAAATGAGTTTTCCCGCAGCTGGTCTCGCACACCGGGGTTGATCACCCCTCTTTCCACGTTTGTAACTATATGTGGGAATAAGAGTTAAAGTAAAGAGCGGCTGCATACCCGATGCTGGCATGGCCATTGCCGTATTCACGGTGATATGCGAAGAAAACGCAAAGAAACTAGTAACAAGTCAAACATAATCAACAATACAGAGGGGTAACACAATGAAAAAACAACATGAAATCCTGTTCGGATTGGCCATGATCGCAGGAGTCCTGCTCACTGGCTGTAAAGATAGCGCCGGGCCAGCCGACGACGAGCAGGCTCCTGCAGGTGTCACAAACGAAATGGACGCGATGAAATACTTCGCGCTTCAGGATGAATTTGTGAAGAATACTGAAGAAACAATTTCGGATGACAATCTCTATCCGGCTGACTACGGAACGTTCGGAAAGGTTGCAGCGGAAATCACCCCGCTTCGCTTTGGCAGATTCATCACGAGCGTTACACGGACGGCAACGCCGACTATTCTTCCCGGTGATTCAATTGCAATCGTGTTCGTGGAAAAGGAAATCATGGGCGTGTTCAAAATCCGTGGATTAAATGGAGTTGGTGATACAGTGACCATTGAAAAACCGTTTACGGACAACAGCACGCGCAATCTGGTCTTCAAGCGGGTGGAGCGAAATCCGCGAATGTATTGGAGAAACTGGGTTCCTGTCGCCACATCTCTTGTTGACGGAGGAACGGTTGCGCCAAATGATAATATCGACATCACTATGGTTCAACTCTTTCTTCCAAACGGTGACACGATTACTGTAACCGATCCGAACAGCTACTACCTCCGCTATCGTTGGCTGCACATGTACGATGGCGGACGGAAGGACGTTCCAGAGTTCTCCCCAAATCAACGGGCAATTCTCCAAGCTACTGTTGTCAGCACCTCTGCAGACACCGATTTCGTAGCGTTGCGTTATGGTGTAGGCACGTTCCAAAAGCGCCGGATGCGCTTGACGCTTGTGTCGGAAGTGAACAATGGTGACGGCACGTATACCCGCGTCTATCAAACCCGGGACAGCGGTATGCCGGGGTTCGTCATTCATCCTCATAGAGGCTGGTTCCATGCTGCAGTAGATGCAATGACGCGCGAAACTCTTTATGACGATGCTGCACCATATTCAGTCAATTGGTGGGGAATACCTTATAGGGTGTTCTAAGCGATGGAAGGAGGGAATGCCCCGGAGAAATTGGGGCACTCCCTTTCTTCCTTGAAATTGAGGTGGGAAATAAAGAACTTTTGGATACAACCGATGATTATCAAGAGACAAATACTGAGCGTTCTCCTTCTGGGGGTGTTGCTCGCGGGATGTGAGAAGCCCGGCCCGGTGGAAATAACTCCAGTTGACCCCGATGATGTTCTCCTCGTCGAACAGATTGACCAAACGAATCTTCAGTTCGATGGGCAATCTGTAGACTCAACCGGTTTTCCAGCTTCATCGCTATTTCCCTTCGCAGGATATTTTCTCGTCAATCATGTTTCGATCGATCGAGGTCAAGGAATTCGTTCATTTGCTTTTTCCGCCGTGTTGCTTGCGGATCGAAATCGGCCAGTCTTAGATTGCGACCAACAAGTTCGGGGATATCACGGCATCTTTATCCCCTCGCTAAGCTTGAACGATCAACCCATGATCATACTACCGCACGTTGTCCGGAGATGTATGGACACTGTACAAGCGGGATTCGAGTATTTGTTCGATCTCTCTTCCAGCTATCAGCCAAACTCGCGTTATCGTTGGGGATTTCGCTCCTTGATTGGGGATTCACTCGGTATTCAAGTAAATACACCGGATTCGTTTACTTTGCTCCGACCTGCCGGAGGGTCAGTGCAATCAAGGAATCAGGGGATGCCGATTGAGTGGAATGGGGTGGGCAAGCTGCACATTATTGTTAGCGAAGTTGCTTCGAATGGCAAACTCTTGCCCCTCTTTATTTTACGGCCAAGAGTGAACAGGGGACAGGCGAATATTCCCTCCAGCGTCCTGAGGAGGCGTCCACTCGGAGTGTACGCTCTCACTTTCGTCTTGGCGAATCAGGAATTGATGACAGCCCCCACCGGTATGGTATTTACTCAGGCTGCTTCAATTCACACAACATTTTTCGTGCTTCAGTAGTTGAACGGAGTGTATGCAAAGAAGAAATAGCGTCTTCATGATCTTTGCTTTGAGTATGTTAACATCAACAACACATACGCAGTCGGTGATCAGTCCACGCGCGCTGAGTCTATCGTCCTATGCACCATCTGTCCGGGACGTTCGTGGTTTTACCCTCAACCCCGCGGGGTTAGTATTCGTTCGGGATTGGGATTTCCAGGCAGTGACCTACAAGTCCTTTCACAGCTCAACGGACGGTCTGGTGTTTCACGGTTTTTCGCTCGCGAAGCGGTTTCTTGAGCATCATGCCCTTGCGGTGCAATATGCGCCTGGGACGACTCTCGAGTTCTCCTATCCGCCACAGATTATTGGCAACAATATTGGTTCGGATGAAACGACGGTTCTCTATGATGAACCTGCTTCACTTGCATATGCTTTTCTTCCCGCCGAACAACTTTCCGTTGGTCTGAGCAGCTCATTGAAAAGGGAGATTATAAAGCAACAGGTGATAAGAACGGGGACTGAGAAACTATTTGAAGAGGAGGAACATCGAGGTCAGAGCTGGCATTTCGATTTGGGAGTGTTATGGAGGCAAAGCGATAATCTTTCCATCAGCCTGGCCGGAAGAGAACTCTTTCACATTGCAGCATCCGCACTTCCTATAGAATACGACACCCTTCGCCTTTCTACGAACCGAACTTTGGAGGCGGGTGCTTCGTATCGAATTCTTCCGCAACTTATCGGAAATGTTTCGATCAGTTCACGTTGGAATGCGGGGATCGGCTTTGAGTGGTCGGCAACCAAATCTCTTTCCTTCACTGGAGGACTGTACTACGATAAGAACCAATCGCCCTCATTTGCTGCCTTCTCCGCTGGAGTTGGCTGGTCGTATGACGTGTTTGCAATTGAAGCGAGTTTTCTTCGGTTTGTCGACCAGAGTAATCGAGGGGGACAAATTCCGGCACAGGGTTTTGAACCTTCCTCAATCCGCAACATAAATCTGAATCCGTATACAACGGATCGGCTTTCCGTTGGAGTGAAAGTAATTTTCGGTAATGTGCGCGAAAGTCTTGTACGAATCGAGGCGGCGACGATGGTGGGCGGCATTTATCCTTCAGCATATGAGGCGTTTGTATACAAGCCAATAGGAACGGTGCGTGTAAAGAATATTTCGTCGAAACCGGTGCAGGCAAAGGCGAGTTTCTTTGTAGAGCGGTTTATGGACGCTCCAACGGAATCGCAACCAGTCTACCTCACCCCCGGCGAAGAGCGGGAAATTCCTTTGAATGCCGTTTTCAACGAGACTGTCCGACGGGTTCCGACGAGTCTCGTGCGGGAAGGAAATGTCTACGTGAACGCAACCCCAGCCGATGACTATGATGATCGGATGCAGACAAAAGTCCTTATCTACGGGAAGAACGCCTGGGATGGAGATGTTCTGTCGTTGCGGTATTTCATTACACCGGATGATCCAATGGTGCTTCGGTATTCCCGCGACGTGTTGTTAGAACACTCTTCGGCTATCGTGGAAAATGAAGTGGAGAATTTTCAACGCGCGAAGGTTCTTTTTGATATCTTTGCAGGGAAGCTCGTTTATGTTGGTGATCCGAAGCAGAGCACAGACTATGTGCAGTACCCCTCTGAGACTCTGTCGTCGCGGAGTGGCGATTGTGATGATATGACTGTGGCGTTCTCGTCTCTCCTAAGCAGTGTTGGAATGTCAACTGCTCTTATCGACGTTGTTCCCCCCGATCAACCGGAGAAGAGTCATATTTATCTCTTGTTTGATACGGGCATCGATCCGAAATATGGCGAATCGGTTTCAACGAACCCTAAGCGGTATGTTGTTCGGAGGAATGCACATGGAAAAGAGACGATCTGGATTCCGGTGGAAACGACGGTTATCATGAAAGGCTTTGAAGAGGCGTGGACGAAGGGTGCGCAGGAATACTTCGACGATGTCGAGATCGGTTTGGGGTTTGTGAAGGGCTGGGTAAAAATAGTGGACGTAAATTAGATGATGGAGAACAAAATCATGAAAGCGATCATCGTTATGACGGTTGTTCTGGCGTTTCCTCTTATGCTGTGCGCCGGGGAAAGCCCCGTTCCGAAGATTGTCGTCAAGAATGTTCGGGGCGATGTTCAAGTACGCCGCGGTGTGGCCGAATCATGGATCAAGGTTGTCGATGGAGATGTGTTGCGTCCAGATGACACATTTCGGACAGGCGTGCAAGGGTCTGCTCTTCTTGTGACATCAGCAGGAGCCGGTGACAAGAAGACGTTGACAATCCCTGGAGAAGTAATCGTTGATATGTCTGATGTACGAGATCTGTCACAAGAGGAGTTGATACTCAAGTTGACGATGGAGAAAGTTCGGTCATCATCATACGAATGGAAGAATAATGAGATGAACATCCCCAATACGACCGTTGTCCATGGCACCAACCAGGGAGGTGGAACAACAAGGGAGGTTAGCGATGAAGCTGGAAAGTTCCAGATGAACGGAGCAAGAGTACTCTTTTCACACGGCTTTTTTCCCACGTGCGCGTTGCGGGCGATGGATGTGCTACGACGATACCCAGAGTTGGCAATGGACTACGAAAATCGAATTCTGCTTGCTGATGCTCTTGATAGAGCGAGTCTCCATGGGGAGGCCCTCAACGAGTATGTGGCGTTGTCGCAAGGACTCCCTCTTACATCAGCGCAATCGAGCTATGTGCAACAGAAGATCAACGCGTTGCGAAAGGTCTCAGACCGCTGATCGGTCTTCGGAAAACAAAAAACGCTCTCGGGAGATCATCACGAGAGCGTTTTCTTTTGGTGGGAGGTGTCCAGAATCAGGGTGGCTCGGGGGATGGCCAAACCACGCCTCTTGCTTTCGACAACCTCCCTTATTTTTGTGAAGTATGAAGAGAGGGCGCGTTGACAAACGATTGATTATCGTGTTCCCGTTTTATCGCGTCGATGATAGTATTCTTCATGGTTTCGACTGAGGAATCCTGTGGATTGATCGTAAAGGCATTTGCTGTCTCTTCGAGGGCTTTTTCAAACCTCCCTTCAGAGAGATAATAATCTGCCTTTTGAAGGAAGTGTTTTACCACTTCTGCTGTGGCGTTCACCGGGGTTGCCGATGTTCCCAGACTTCGACCAATAAGACTCCGAACCCGATCCTCGTACGCCTCAGCATACAAATTGTTTGGATCGATTTTCTTGGCATTCACGACAACTTGAAGTGCAGCCTCATATTTCTTCGCCTTGACAAGCTGGTCAGCCTGGCGGAGATATTCGGAACTATGACGACGCCTATCGTCCATATGGTCGAGTAATCGTAGCGGGTAAGTCATGTATGTTCATCCTTTCAAACGGCAAAAAAGAATGGTACGGCTAAGTTATGCTTCAGAGGCTCGGAAGGGTGTACGTTGAAACCTCTGCAGAGAAATATCTAGAAGAGTTTTTGTATCCCTACAATAAAATCATGGTGTCCGTTATCTCGACTAAGCGGCAACTGCCTGCACCCCAGACCGGCGTTCTTGGTGGCGACGAATCGTCCGAAGGTGTTTTGCTTCAAAATTTAATAGAACATCGCTCACTGGATTGAGAATAAATGCCTGCGTCAATTGTTGTATCGCATCATCAAATTGACCTTTGCCAAGCATATCCTCAGCTGATTTTATGCGAACAACGATCTCATGGTCGACGGAGTTCTGCGAGCCACCTTTTTTGTTCTCCTGTGCCTGCTTGATTTCATTCTTCATTCGGATGAGATCCTGGCTCGAAGGGTCAATCAAGAAGGCAGCCGACAGTTCTTCTAAAGCTTTATCGTAGTGCGCTTCGAGACACAGCTGCTGGGCTTTGGCAATGTGTGACTGAATTGTGTTTTGTTCTTGCTGACGTTCATCTTCTTCTGATCGGCTTTGCAAATTCACGACGCTTTTCAAGCGCGCTGTATAGGCGTCGAGGTATGGGTTCAGCGGATCAACGGATCGGGCACTCTCTACTGCGAGAAGAGCTTCGCGCATGTTTCCTTCTTTGACGAGGCGATCAGCCTGTTTCAGAAGGGCTGCTCCGTTTTTTATCTGCTCATCCGTTCTTCGTGCGCTCATTTTGCTTCCTGGGAGTATTTGTTACTTATCAATGTATTTGCAGAATCATGTATTCACAACGCTGAGCACTCTGCCATTCGTTGCAACAATATACATACGGGAAACGGCGATGTAAGTGTTCTTAGTCACTGGGGTGTGTGATAAGGGAAAGCGTGAGGAGATGGGTGACAGACTATTTGCTTTTGAGAAGCTCATAGAGTGCTTCCCGCGCGCGATCGTTGCCGATTGTTCCGAGATAATAAACGGCATCGCTGCGTAAGTCTCGTGCTTCATCCGAGCGTGCAACCTTTGTGAGGAAATCAACAGCTTTGTTGTTACCGATCTCAGCAATTGTATAGAAGATGTTGTGTCGTTGGTCGGTCTTGTTCTCCGGAAGAGAATTGTACAGGTCGACCAAGATCGAGACTGACTTGTTCTTGTCTTTCGTTGTTCGAGCAATATACACGATCGCATCGTTCTGGACCTCAGCATTCGTGTCGGTCTTTGCAACGTTAACGAAAACGGTAAACGGATCAAACTTGTCAAATTCAACTAGTGCCTCAAGTGCGGCAATCCTGACATGTGTGTTTTGCGAATGATCCAAAGCGATCCGACGAATTGTTTTGAATCCATTTTCATCTTTCGGTGAACGACGAAGGGTGTACAGAACGTCGATTTTTAGCTGTGTGTCGCTATCAAGTGTCGAGGTCCAGTGAGCGGATTCAAACTTGCGAGCGCGTCCATAGTCTGCGAGAGGAGCCCGGAGCCTCATGCGACGCTCCAAGGATCTAAGCTGACGCTCCATCATCTCGGGCTGGGGAACAAAAAGAACGTCAACTTCCGTGGGAGGTGTCAATTCCTCCGCACCAGGAGCTCGAATGACAACTGTAGAACGCAACTCGTTCAAATCTGCAACTGCGTCGTCGTAGTATTTGCTATCTCGGTACTGATGGAGAAAGTTATTGTATGCCGCCATGGCTTCATTTTTTTCTCGAAACTTCAATGCGTAGGCCATCCAGTACATTGCATCATCCCTGTACTCGCTTCGTGGATAGCGCTTAACGAGCTCTGAGAGCACTTCTTGAGCATTCTTCCATTTTTCTTGAATGATCAGTTCGTATCCCCTTTTATAGAGGTCATATCCGGGATCGTCTTGATTTCCGGGCTTCGAAGCAGCATCTGACCATTCCATCCTGAGTTTATTGCCGGAATGGAAAGAATACTGGGAGGGTTGAGAAGACATGGTGGTTGAGGCCTGTCCCCATGCAATCGAAGCAGGCAGAAAGATCGTGGCAATGAATACTAGTTTCATATACTTACTCCTTCATTGAAGCATACTGGATGCGCATTCTTGTGGTCGAATCGTAAGCGATCTGCGCCATCCGAACCTTGAAAAGCAAATTGCCCTGAAAAATTCCATCGCGCAGGAGTTCGACTGTCGGTTTTTCCGAGTGATGTTCAGAATTTGCAAGTTCAATCAGCACCGGTTCAATATCGGACATGAGTTGTGTGGTGTAGGGGGTCAGCGGCTGCTGCTTGAGAAACCTGGCTTCATTGAGAAGTTGCCTCGAAACGCGTCGCTCCAACGAAAGGTCAGTCGGTTTCCCCTCGTAGTGTTTCCGATTGGCCAGTTCCACCATGAGAACTCCGGATTGACGAAAATATTTCTGGGCGCGTTGATCAACCAGTTCAAGAGGGATGCCAAACTTTCCCTTGTCGGGTATGGAGGAAATCTGCTTCTCTCCGGCATTCCATTTCATGACGAACACTGTGCCGACAGCGAGAACGATAAGAGCTCCCGCAATGCGATATCTTGGTGAACCGTATAGAAGTTGGCCCCACCAACGCACCCAATGCAGCGCTCTTCCTCCTGGTTTGTTGGCCTGCAATCGACGTCCGACAGCAATAGGGAATTCGCTCCAAAATTCTGATGATCGCTCAGTGGAAGGTGCATATCGCAGCTCAGATAGTCTCTCCAACGTTGACTGCATTTTGTCACACTCCGCATTACACTCTTCACAATGTTGAAGATGGACTTCCGCCTGCAGCCTTTCCTTCTCTGACATCTCCTCCAAGAGGTAGTCGTAAAGCAGATTCAGGATATGTTCTTCAATTCTCATTGTCGAATAAACTCCAGGCGTTCTCTCAAATTCCTCAGGCCTCTAAACAAATGGGTCTTGACCGTCCCTTCGGAACATCGCAGTATACTACTGACCTGCTTCGTGGACAAACCGTCAAGGTGGCGCAGGATCACAACCGCCCTCTGCATTGTCGGGAGGTCGTGAAGCACTTTCTCAAAATGTTGCATGGTGTCTGAGTTCTCGTGTGTATGCATGTCATCAGCGGCAGCGGAAGTAAGTGCACGAGTCTCATCAGTTTCTCTGCTCATGCGCCTTTTCATTTTCTTGACTCTGTTAAGCGAAACATTGACCACGATGCGATAGAGCCATGTACTGAATTCCGAATCTTCCCGAAATCTCCCGAGAAATCTGAATGCTCTCACAAACGCATCCTGGGCAGCTTCCTCCGCTTCGTGATGATTTTGAACGATGCTATACGCAACGTTGTATGCCTGCTTCATGTGGCGAGAGACCAGCAGCCGAAAAGCTCCATTGTCTCCGGTTTTGGCCCGATGGATGATGTGCTGCTCGTCGGCAGCGGTCATGGGCGTCTCGCGTTTATGTTCAATCCATATGTTAGACACACAAATGGACGCGTTGGTTGACTCTTGAGAGAATGGTGGTCAAGGGGTTCTCTTCTTAGACGAAGGTGAGGGCAGGAGGTTGCAGAAACGCCGGCTTGAGAGCCGGCGCTTGGGTGTTTGTTGTATTACTATCGAGTCTTGGAGTCTTACCCCTGAACAATGTCACTGCGGGGACGAATATTTTTCCATAATCTGCCGGAGCGGTTCATTGTCTGCAAAGACGTGCCACTCTGCGACGACGTTGTTTCGTACCACCGCCTTGGCTGAGGCAGGAATATCCCATCTGTTTTCTTTAAGCATCTCACCATTATCGCTATAAGTACCAGATGCCTTTCCAAACAGTCCCACAATTCCATCGGATTCCATAATGTTCATGGTTTGCAGTGAATAATCAGGAAAGAAGAAAAAATACTGAATCCATGCCTTGCGCATTTCTTCTTTCCCCTGAAGAACGGTTCCGAGCGGATCAACAAAAATATGATCATCCGACATCAGTTTGCAGAGACCTGATACATCGTGATGATTGATGCGATCCACGAACGACTGAACGATTGCGATAGCGTCCATTTGCTCTCTCCGTAACCTGAATTTAACAGAATTACCTTTGGACAACGACTGCGATTCCCTGTCCAACGCCGATGCACATTGTCGCCAAACCGTAGTGCGCGTTTCGCCGGATCATTTCGTGGAGCAGCGTTGTCATGATGCGCGCTCCGCTGCAGCCGAGAGGATGTCCCAATGCGATTGCGCCGCCATTGGGATTGAGCTTTTTCACATCAATGTTAAGATCCCGGATCACCGCGATTGATTGGGAGGCAAATGCCTCGTTGAGTTCGATCAAGTCAAGATTGTCGATGGTGATGTTGGCTTTACGAAGGGCTCTCTGGGCCGCTGGAATAGGACCGATGCCCATGAATCGCGGATCGACTCCGGCAACCCCTGTTCCGATAATCCGAGCCAATGGTTTGAGGCCAAGCTCCCTGGACTTTTCTTCACTCATCATCAGAACACCTGCAGCGCCGTCGTTCAGCGAAGACGAGTTTCCTGGGGTGACGCTTCCATTCTTTCGGAATACTGGAGTAAGCTTGGCGAGCTTTTCCACGCTCGTGTCGTGTCGAGGTCCCTCGTCGGTGTTGAGAACAAGAGGATTACCTTCCTTTTGTTCTATTCGCACCGGGACAATTTCGCCCTTGAATCTTCCTTCCTTTTGTGCGATCACCGCTTTGTGGTGACTGGCGAGGGCGAACTCGTCCTGTTCCGAACGAGAGATTGAGTATTTCACAGCGACGTTTTCCGCTGTTTCCCCCATCGATTCCAAAGGAAACATGGCTTCCATTTTCGGATTGGGATACCGCCATCCGAGAGCGGTATCAAACGCAGTAACGTTTCCAAACGAGCCAGCCTGGTTCTTTGGAACGGAGTATGGTGCCCGCGACATACTTTCGACGCCACCCGCAAGAATCATTGACGCATCGCCAGACCAAATTGCACGCGCACCTTGGATGATCGTATCAAGGCTGGAACCGCACAGACGGTTCACCGTATTTGCTGGAACGCTCTGCGGAATTCCCGCGAGGAGTGCACTCATGCGTCCGACGTTTCGGTTATCCTCGCCCGCCTGGTTTGCACATCCCCAGAGCACGTCATCAATTTCTGCCGGATTGATTCCGGAAGATTCAACGAGGGCGCTCATAATGATTGCACCAAGGTCATCGGGGCGTACATCGCGAAGAATCCCTCCGTATTTACCGATCGGTGTTCGAAGAGCATGGGTGATGACAGACGGATGGTTGGGTTTCATATCATTCATCGATTGTGAAATTGCCAGTGAAGGACATCATTACCGAAACGATTGTTCTTGCTTCTGGTGAGATGGTGGAAGGATCAACGGATGGAAGTTAGAACCTTGCTAGAACTTGAAGTCCTTCACGTTGCCGTAGATATAGACATAGACCTGCGGCTGATTGGAGTTGTTCGTTTTCAGAATCACCGAGTCATTCAATACCACTATCGCCGATTTGGGTTTGAGTTCTGCAACGATTTCTGCAGACTCCCCGGGGTGAATTGGCTTCTCAGGAAGTCTTATCGAGAGCCCTTTGAGCTTTGTGTTGTACGAATCAATGACGAGATCCTCTTTTCCCTGGTTTTGAACGACAATCGTTGCTGTTGATTTCTTCCCGACTTCTGCGTCGCGAAACCAGAACTGGCCAGGATTCACGCTGACTTCCTGGACAATATTTGCGACAAACTCGATTTGGGTCCGTGGATTGTCGTTATCGTTGGAGTTGACGGTCACATACTTGTGGACAGGCCCTGTGAAATTTGTTGAATTGAAAGTAATGAGGATCGATCCACTCTTGCCGGGGGGAATTATGTTGTCGGAGACAACTGTTCCGGTGCAACCACACGAGACTTCAACTCGGCCGAGCGACAAGGTATCCTTGCCGGTGTTTTTCACGGTGATCTTTTTCTCTGTAATCTTTCCTCTGTTGATTGTGCCGAGGTCGAGCTTGGTTCCTCCGACAATTTCGATTTTAGGCTGGGCCACTACAGTCAAGCTTGCAGCGACAAGAAGAATCACAAATGAGTAACGCATGTCAAACCTCAGGATTAAAGCTGGAAGAATTCTTCAATAAGATAGATGAAAAAAAATGGTTTTGCAAAACACTACTTCTAACGCCCGGGGACGACATTTAATAGAGCCGACCGCTGGAGAAGAGGCGCCACTCGGTATCGATCTTCTCCAAAACTATCAGCGAGCGCACGCATCACCGCGAAAACCTGCCGTGAACCGATTTTGTCTGTCCACTCTACCGGCCCGCTTGGATAGTTCGTTCCATATTTCATTGCAGTATCAATATCGGCCGAAGTAGCAACACCTTCTGCCATAGCGAAACATGCCTCATTAGCAAGCATGCAAATGATGCGAGGGAGCACCATGCCGATCGAATCCTGCACGAACGCCGCTTCTTTGCCTAGCCATGATGCGAATTCCATTGCCCTCATTGTCGCAGAATTCTCTGGATGGGGTGGGAGTGCAAACTCAATCATTTCCCCATCAAGCAAGGAAGGGAGAGCGGCAATACCTACAATGCGGTCCGGGTGCTGCACCCATGTCGTTTGCTCTGCAACCGTTATGGTAATCGATGATGTAAGAATAAGAGTCTGGAGTGGAAGGGTCTTGTCCAGCTCCATAAGATTTTTCCGTTTCAATTCAGCCGATGTGTTCGTAAGTTCGAGGGCCAGAGAGGAGTCGGGCGACCCTTTTCTTACCGCCTTTGCGCCTTTTGGTAACAATCTGACTGCATCTTTTTCAGTCGAGTTGATTCGGGCATGGACCGTGAAACGCCTTGCAACACAATGGACAGCATACTCCTCCACAAGGGGAGACTCGCCGAAGATACAGAGAATTTTTCCCTTCGGGTCGAATGCGGGTTTACGGGTACTCGTAGAAGCCTTTTTTCGTCTTGCGACCAAGTGTCCCTCCTTCCACCATTTGCCGCTGGATAGGGTGCGGACGAAACCGCGGTTCCTGAAAGAACTGCTCATACACGGATTTCGTGACAGCATAATTGATATCAATGCCGATTAAGTCCATTAGCTCGAACGGACCCATGCGAAACCCTCCCGACTTTTTTACGATGCGGTCGATTTCTTCCACAGAGGCAACACCCTCACCAAGAAGCCTCAATGCTTCGCCGTAAAAAGGGCGGGCAACACGGTTGACGATGAATCCGGGAGTATCTTTGCACACGACCGGGGTTTTCTTCATTTGGGTTGCAAGATCGACAGTGGTTCTTATGGTTTCGATGGATGTTTCCTTTCCCTTCACTACCTCAACCAGTTTCATGAGAACCGGTGGATTAAAAAAGTGCATGCCGATTATGGATTCCGGTGTTTTGGTGAAGGAGGCGATGGAGGATACGGAGAGTGATGATGTGTTTGTGGCGAGAATTGCATGGGTGGGAACAATCGCATCAAGCTTCTTGAAAATCTCACGTTTGATTGTGAGGTCTTCGACAGCAGCTTCGATCACGAAGTCTGCATTTGCCAAGCTGCTAATACTTTTGGCAATCTCGATCCGCGCGAGCGCTTCCGTCGCTTCCGTGTTGGAGATTCTTCCCTTTTCCACGAATCTACGAAAATCACCTTTCAGGCGGCCGGAGACGGATTTGAGAACCTCCGGGGAAGCGTCATACAGGAGCACATCAAGACGGGCCAGCGTGGCTGCCTGGGCGATGCCAGCACCCATGGTGCCGGCGCCAACGATGCCTATGGTTTTGATCATTGTGTGGTGAATGTCGGATTGAAAATGAGGACCGAAAAAGTATAGAAATTCCGGTTACGAGAATCAACAGGTGAGAGAACGTTTTTTCGGCTAGCTTCCTTTGAAATTTGGCTTGCGCTTTTCAAGGAACGCCTGTACCCCTTCCTTATGGTCTTCAGTTTCAGAGGCAATTTGTTGGATATGCGCTTCATAATCGAGGGTCGTGTCGAGGTCACTTGCGAGCGCTTTATTTAGCGTTCGCTTAATCAGTCCGATAGATCGCGTGGGCGCTCCTGCAAAGGAGCGAGCGAGCTCCATGGTCACTGATTCCAACTCAGTCGGAGGTACAGTTCTATTGACCAGTCCAACACGCTCGGCCTCGTCGGCGGGCACGTCGCGACCGGTTGCGGCGTATTCAAATGCACGCGCAGGGCCTGCCAGACGGGGAAGAAACCAGTGCGCGCCGGTATCGGGGACGAGTGCAATTCTCACGAAAGCCTGTATCAACTTCGCCGTTGAAGTCATTATGCGCATGTCGCAGGCGAGAGCGAGACTGCATCCTGCTCCTGCCGCCACGCCGTTAATCATTGCAATAACCGGCTTTTCGATAGAGCGTATTTTTCGAATGATCGGGTTGTACGAGCGTTCAAGAGATTCCTTCAACGATCGTTTCTGTCCCGCATGTTCTTTCAAGTCTTGACCGGAGCAAAACGCCTTGTCTCCGACCCCGCGAATGACGATACATCGGACGGCTGGATCCTTCTCACCTTGCTTGAGCGCATCAAGCAATTCTTTCTTCATTTTTTCGTTGAAGGCATTGTATGCTTCAGGGCGGTTCATCGTAATTGTAAGGACGCCGTCGTTGAGTAAGTAGAGGATTGTCTCAAAGTTCATTCATAAGCCCTTGGTATTCTGTCGGTTGGAATTACTTTCCCTTCCACTCCGCTTTTCGTTTTTCGGAGAAAGCACTCATTCCTTCCTTTTGGTCTTCCGAGGAAAAGAGGAGGTAGAAATTTTTTCGTTCGAATTCAAGTCCCCCTTCTATAGTAGTGTCAAAGGCCTTCAGCACTGATTCTTTCGCAAGCTTGACTGCGATAGGAGGCTTGGAGGCAACCTCTTTTGCCCATGCCTTTGCCTCCTCGAGGTAATACTCAACCGGGACGACCGTGTTAATCAGGCCCCACTGTAAGGCTTCTGCAGCAGAGATCATTCGTCCCGTGAGAACCATCTCCATTGCCTTTGCTTTACCTACCGCCCTGGTAAGTCGTTGGGTTCCACCGGCACCGGGCATGACACCAATATTGATCTCCGGCTGGCCGAATCTGGCCGTCTCCGACGCGATCACCATGTCGCATGTCATGACTAACTCACACCCGCCACCGAGCGCGAACCCGCTGACAGCCGCGATTAAAGGTGTTTTGATTTTCCGAATCCGGTCCCATCGTGCAAACTGATCTCGTTGTAGCATCTCCATCGAGGTGGCACCCGCCATTTCCTTAATGTCCGCACCAGCTGCGAATGCTTTTTCATTTCCCGTAATAATAATGCAGCGAACGTCGGGCGATGCATCGAGGCTTTCCAGCGCATCGACGAGTTCATGCATCAGTTTGACATTAAGAGCATTCAGAACGTCGGGACGATTGATCTGAACGACTGCATAAAGATCCTGTTGCGAAACGATGATGTGCGCGTAGGACATGCGTCACCTTTGGCGTTGTCTCGATTTGCGATGTGTAAATTGTTTCAATGCGAATTGAACGGACAAAAGATAGGAAAGATGATAGGTGAATGCAACCGAGGGCCGGCACGAGTGATGAGGGGTCCCGTTGAAGACTTTTCTTCGAACGGCGATCATGTACTCACTGGCATATGCGGACAATCACACGCACTGGAAATCATGTGTACACTTCATGGTGACGCATTCCTTCTCTCTTTTGTTTTAAGCACACTTCATCGCAACCGATGTCATCACCGACTTCTCTGTGCGAACGCTCATACAACACGCTGTGGTTTTGTGCTTTATTGCATGCGCTTCCGGACAAACAGGTGCAAACACAAAATGGGGAGTTGCACCGTTCATCTAGAGTCGTGAAAGAGGCACGCTTCTTCTCTCGCAATGAAGAGTCGGCACTAAGTTTATTAAATACGAAACCACCAGGGGGACCTGATGTTTTATTTTTATGTTTCTTTCGGCTACAGCATCATTAACGTGTTGCTTGCTTCCATAATTTTGATTCGCTCGCGCAAAAATGTCCTGGCGCAGTTCTATGTTTTTTGCGTTTTGATGCTCGTGGGATTGGGTGTGACCGGGTATTTCGTCAGCCATCAAACCGAGGGCATTGCGTTGCGGGCATTGGGCTCAACGACGGCCTTTCTCTTTTCCCTGTTTCCATTTTTCTTTATTCACTTCATGCTGATCTTCGTTCGTCGGTACGAGATTCTTAACTCGAAGGCTGTTCTGTTCATGAATTACTTCGCCGGCATGTTCAGCTACGGGCTACTCCTGCTCGGTTTTATTCCAGTTCCGTTTACTCCACAGGGAGTCACCCCGCATGGGCACATCTTCTACATTACGTGGATGTCCATTCTGTTTACAGTCGGTGTCGCGCTCCTCTATTCATCCATTAATGGATTTAAAGAAAAAGGAGTCCGATCGAATCTCTTGTTTGTCGGGTTTGCAATTCTCATGCTCTTGCTTCCGACACCGTTTACGCTTTCGATCCTGACCACATTTTTTGAGAATAGCTCAAGCCTTTTCTTCATAACGTCGACTCTCGGTTTGACGGTCGTTGTGTACCTCGTGTTCCGTCATAGGATTTCGATGAATACGCCGTACCAGGCGATGCGTTCGGCACTCGGGGCAATGAATGATATTCTATTGAAAACAGATGAAAAGTTCGAAATTGAAATGGTCCAGGGTGGAGCCGTCGCCGCACTGGGATACACGGAACTGGAGTTAACTGGACGGTCGCTGGAAGAATTTTTGGCCGAGTCCAAATCTCTTCGCCGTTTTGCAAAAAAAGTGTTCGAAGAGAATGCCAAAGAGGGATTTTTTGATGTTGATGTAATCCGAAAAGACGGCTCTCATCTGCCGATGGAATTCTCATTCACGCCGGTCCTGGCAAACGAAGAGATCATCGGCTTTGTTGGTGTGGCCCGAAATATCAGCGAGCGAAAGGCTGCCGAAAAAGCATTGCTCGAGAGTGAGGCACGCTATCGTTCGCTGTTTGAGAGTAATCCGAGTCCATTGATGGTGTACGATGCACAGTCGTTTGAGTTTCTTGTCGTTAATGATGCGGCGGTCCGGACGTATGGCTATTCACGCCAGGATTTTGGCCGCATGAATATCTGTGATATTCTTCCTCTTGCAGACGATACTTCCCTGGTGAATCGCCTTGCGCAAGCGGGATTGAAAATGCAAACATCGGGCTACTGGCGACACCGGAAAAAGGACGGCTCGGTCATCGACGTGGAGTTGACCTCGATTCAGTTGAGCTTCGAAGGACGCGATGCCTGGCTGGTGCTGATCAATGATGTAACAGAACGAAAGAAAGCGGAAGAAACGATAAAAGCCTCGGAAGAAAAGTACCGAAAGTTCTTCATGGAGGATATTACGGGTGACATTATCGCAACGCCAGGTGGAAAGCTCCTCTCCTGCAACCCAGCATTTGCCCACATCTTTGGGTTCAAGTCCGTTGAAGCAGCGATGGGAACGAACACTATCTCGCTCTTCCCGGGTCGGAAATCCTATGATTCGTTCCTGAAGCTCCTGAAGGAAAAGAAGAAGCTTGAATACTACGAACTAGAGCTTCAAAGAGTCGACGGTGCTTCGGTCCATGTAGTGCAGAATGTCATCGGTACCTTCGACGACAAGGGAGAACTAAAAGAAATCAAGAGCTATATCTTCGATAACACAGAGCGGAAACAGTTGGAAGATCAGTTCCGTCAGGCACAGAAGATGGAAAACCTCGGGACGCTTGCAGGCGGTATCGCTCACGACTTTAACAATACGTTGACGATCATTCTTGCCTACGCGTCGCTTCTGGAGCGTCCGGGAACTGACCTGGATGCGATTCCGAGCAAAGTAAAGATGATCAAGAAGGCCGTCGACCGGGCAGCCGGTATGGTGCGACAACTGTTGACGTTTGCACGCAAGGCCGAAGCGGTCTTCGAGCCCGTTGAAATAAACACCTCTCTTCAGGATCTTTTGTCGATGCTTCAATCGACATTCCCGAAGTCGATCACGTTCGATGTGCAGTTTGATCACTCTCTGACGACGACCATCTCTGATGCAAACCAGATGCACCAGGCCGTCCTGAATCTGTGCGTGAACGCCAGAGATGCCATGACCAACGGCTCGGACGAACCGAAGGGTGTTATTACGATGCAAACAAAGCGTGTTAGCGGCAGTGAAGCACGCTCGAAATTCCCTGACGCTCGAGCCGGCGAATATGCGGTGATCCGTGTGGGTGATACGGGCGCCGGAATGGATGAGAAAACCAAGAGTAAGATTTTTGAGCCTTTCTTTACTACAAAGGAAACCGGGAAGGGGACAGGTCTCGGACTTGCGGTTGTGTACGGCGTTGCGCAGAGTCACCGGGGATTTGTGGACGTAGAGAGCCACGTCGGCAAGGGAACAACCTTCTCACTGTATTTCCCACTTCCGGAAGAGGGACTCACGACTGTGGTCAACGAAACCGGCCGGCTCGAAGAAGTGCGCCGGGGACACGAGACCATTCTCCTCGTGGAAGATGAAGAACTTCTTCTCGAATCCATGAAGACTCTTCTCGAGGATGAGGGATATACAGTACTGACAGCAATTGACGGTGAGCAGGCAGTGCAGATGTACGAAGGCCACCAGGACGAAATCGACTTCGTCTTGACGGATCTCGGTTTGCCCAAGATGAGCGGCTGGGAAGCGTACGAGAATATGAAGAGGATCAATCCGGCCGTGAAGGTGATGTTCGGAACAGGCAAGTTCGATCACAACTTCAAGTACGGGTCGCTCAAGGGCGGTGCGGTTGATTTTATTCAGAAGCCGTATCTTCCGAACGAAGTTCTCAAACGCATTCGTGACGTTATCGGCGTCCCGCAATAATCCTTCGTTGAATGGAAACGACGACGGCCTGTCTGAAGAAGACAGGCCGTTTTTTGTTATTCAGCGGAATGTGCGACGACATGTTAATCAAATCACCGGAACCCCGTTTTGAAACTCATAACAATATTCCTAACTTGACACATGATCACCGATCCGTCATATAGTGATTTCAAACGATCGTCGCTCGCGAAGGACAAACTCTCTCTTGAAGAAAAGTACGAGATTCTTGACTCGCTCTACAACGAGGCACGCGAACTTGGACGTTTCGGAGACCATGACATGCTCCTCGGCCTGGAGGATGACATCCGGCTTGCTGCCGCACTGAACGCAAATGTATCAAACCCTCCTCGCTAAACTTGCCCGGGCGCTGGAAAGTGCTGGCATCCCCTATATGGTCATAGGTGGACAAGCAGTTCTCTTGCACGGAGAACCTCGCCTGACCCGTGACATCGACATTACTCTTGGAATAGATAACC
>DASWHW010000118.1:0-45614 GCA_036397975.1 Bacteroidota bacterium | reverse complement strand
GGACTCATCGTCATACCGCGGCTCACGAACGTTTCTCCGTGCAAGCGCTCAGGAAATTCTCCCGGCACAACGTTCACAAAATCTTTTGGTTTTTCCGTTTCACTCAGCCGGTACGTGTTCAGCATCCCTTCAACAAGTTTTGTCGGCTGTTCCTTGCGGATGCAATATGCACTCCACGCTGTGAGGTTCGGCCACACGCCGCCAACGAGTTGGTAGCCGAAATCGGGGTCGTAGTTCGCTTCGTTTGGGCTTACGGTGCGTGTACCGTATGGCGTCCAGAATTCTTCGCTGGTAAGTCGCTCGAGAATGCGGCTGCGCATTTCACTTTCAGCGACATCAAACATCACCGGGAAAATCAAATCGCCTGTGATGTCATGATGACGAACGCCTTCGTTGTCGAGATTCAGCAGATACAAACCAGTCTTTTCAGACACAAGTGTTGTGCTGATTGCCTGCTTGAGCTCCGCTGCTGACTTGTTGTAGAAATCAGCGTCGGCTTCATTGCCGAGCTTCAAGGCAACATTGGCAAGAAGTCCCAGGGCATAATAGCATTCGACGTTGATTTCTGTGACAGCACCGGTAAGATTGTAATTGTCAATGATGTTGCGCCAGCTGCAAATCCCCCAGACGCTCGTTCCATCCGCGTAAGAACGGACAAGCCCATCCCGCATCTGCGAAAGAATGTAATCGCAGGCTTTCTTCATCAACGGATAGGCGTGATGCAGAAAGGCGTCATCGCCACACGTGACCGCATGATGATACAAGCCGTATACGTACAGCGGCGTATCGTCGTTAATATTCAGGTTATAGTCGTGTTGCTCAGGAGTTTGCTCATCCGCACGAACGAACTCGGTAAGCTTGCCATCTTTGTGAAATGCATATGTTTCAGCAAGCTGCAACACGCCTCGTGAAAATTGCGGCGTCACGTAATCCGAGCCGAGCAAATACCAGGCGAGGTCGCGTATGACGATGATATCCTGCGGCGGATCGTTCGTGAATCCTTCGCCGATGCGATACTGATGCTGCACCCGCGCCGTGTTCACCTTCGCCCATTGCAACCCGCGGTTGATAACCGGTTCCGGTGTGACAAGTTCTGAGCGGGAAAGCAATTCGTCAAACTGTTCATGCGTCCATTCGACAACGGCGTCAGTATCCTGACAGTGCTGCAATGTGGTGTATGCCTGTTTCATCCCATTCGGTGAAAAAGCCAGGACAAACGGCTCTTCTCCAGTCTGTTTCGATGCAACACCGAATTCGTATTCCACATGCAATAAGCGAGCGTCGGAATGGGAGCGATGTGCGGTCTGGTCAGACCAAAATATTCTGGCTTCATTCGCTTTCCCATCAGTCGTAATCTCATACGCGCGCCCAGCGTTTTTAATGATGACGACTTTCTGCGTCTGGTCTTCGGGTGGCTTCTTCGTGAACTTATCGGATGGAATTGCCGGAAACACGAGTGAGTGTTTCACTGTGAACGTTGCCTTGTCCCGTCCATCGTTCTTGAAGCGTAGCAGCATTATGCCAGCACGAAGGCTCTCATCGTATTCTCGACAATCATCGACTGTGAATGGCAACATAAATTCCATTTCTGCACTTGTAAGTCCATTCTTCAAAAATGTTGTTTGGGAGTGGGGTTGAAACACTGTCTCGGTCGGAATCAACGGCTCATCGTTGACAACAATCTCAATCTTCCACTCTCCAAGATAGAATTGATTGTCTGTCGAGCTCCACAACCCCAACACGTTGGTGGTTTCATCAAGCTGAGCAAACGCAAAGCGATTGCCGAGGCCAGAACCAGTGTGGAGATGTTCGACCGGGTATTTGTATTGTAGGTTCTTCATGCTCATTTTATATAGGATTGCCAGCGCTCGTCAATGGTCGGGAACGCAACCCGCGGAAACGTTCCGCCCGGCTTGTAGATTTTTACGTCGATGGCTTGCGGCTCTCGAGCAACCTTCGATGTAATCTCCGTAAATACATCTTCGTGGATCACCACATCATACCGCTTCCGAAGCTGCTGAAGTGTGCGGAACAACGTCGTCGTCTCCGCATCGTAGTACAAGTCCAGCCACACGGCATCCCGCGCCTTCTGGAAGCTGAGTTGGTTGCCGCCGGCGTCCCGGTAGCGATTCTTCGCCTGCTGATATTGCTTTTTCACCGCCGAATCGGAAATCGAAATCGTGCGCATCAAATGTGAACGACCGACAAGATACAGCAGCTTCGCTTCCCATTTCTTCACTTCGTGTGATACATCCCGGCGCTTGTTCAATCCGCGGGAGTATGCCTCCTGACTCAGCAGTTTGTCCTGCACCATTTTCCAGATCGTTCGCTTCACGCTGGAGTTGAATGACGCAAGCGAACTACGTTTGAGTTGAAACTGGCGCACATCGAACCATCGAAGGTAATCACGCACGTTCAGTGATTGTCCGGCGAACGTTACCAGCGCACGGTTCAACAATTTCTCCGACGCAGTAATGGGCATCGGTCCCGCTTCCGTCATGAACGTAGAGGGAATGCTCCACTTCAGTTGGGTGTCGCGGGAAAGCCCCTTATCGGCAAGAAACGCACGTACGATGTTGAAGCCTTCTGCCTTGATCACGGGACTTGCGGACATCATTTTCGTTTTCACGTATTCGCTCGCAAGCTTCTCAGCTTGAGCGCGTCGCAGCGTTTCCCCAGTTTCCTTCTTGATCTTTTCATATTCAGATTCCGTCGTCAGTGGATTTTGCCAGACACGATCAATGCGCACGATGTAATAACCATCCGGACCCTTCAGCGGTGCTGAAATTTCATGCGTTCGAAGGGTTCCAATACCGTTTGCAAAATCCGGCGCATCTCTTTCCAGGTGGAGCAGTGTTGTCTCCAGGTTCCTGGCGTTGGTCGAATCTTCTTCAATCGCGTAGAGGGAGTCGAATGAGGCACCTTGTTTCAGCTGGAGCGAAAGGCGGTCGGCCCGCAGCTTGCTCTCCGCGAAAAGCCAGCGGAGATGGACATTCATCTTTGCTTTCTGAATTCCCGTTTCGATTTCCTTGTCGCTCACTTTCACCTGGGAGAGGATTTTGTCCGTATACAATTCGTCGACAGTCAAATCCTCTTCAAGTGCGGCAACGCGTTCACGCACGAACTGCGTCGTATCATGGTTCAACCGTTCCGCTTCAAGTGCGAGCAGCCGTTCATCAATCATGAACTCCAGATGCTTCTGCAATGGGTTCGGCAATCGTTTAACGAACGCCGGACCAAATTCGTAACTATCCAGCAAGTCCTGCTTCGTGATTACAAAACGGCCAACGGTCGCAAGCACTTCGGGGTTGTCCGCAAGCAGGTTCCCCCGCAAAAAGCAGACAAGGGAAACTGCCAAAAGGAAAGCTTGGGACTTCTTCTTCAACCGCTTACTCCTCTTCCTGATTACAGCAACACTCCTTTCCTCCACTCTATCTCTTCATCCCTTTAACCCTGAGCTTGCCATGCTTTCGATGAAGTATTTCTGGAAAAACGAATACGCAATGATAACAGGGAGTGAAAGGAGCGTAGCAGCTGCAAGGAGAGATCCGAGCTGCGATTCGGCCTCACCACCAATCGTAAACAACGTTACGATCTGCGGCATCGTCATCAGGGAGCGATCGCGGACCACCATCAGCGGCCAAAGGACCTCATTCCAGCTTGTCATGAATGTCAGGATTGCCACCGTGACAATCACCGGTCTCGAGAGTGGCCACACAACACTGAAGAGAATGCGACGCTCGCTGCATCCATCGATGCGCGCGGCGTCTATCAACGCCGAAGGGATGCTCATGAAAAATTGCCTGAACAGGGTAATGCTGAACGCGCTCATCATTGTCGGCGCAATGAGCGACAGATACGTATCAGTCCAGCCCAGCTTCACCATCAGAATATACTGGGGAATCAAGACGATTTGAAATGGTATCATCATCGTAAACAGGATGATGATGAACAGAACTTTGTTCCCGACAAACTTTAATTTCGCAAGCGCATAGCCTACCATCGAGCCGAACAGCACCACTGAAGTGGTCGTTACAAGTGAGACAATGAGACTGTTGATGAATGCCCTGCCAATCGGGATCTTGGTCAGCACGGCTTCGTAACTTTGCGTTGTCATCTTCCACGAAAAGAGACCGAGCGAACTGATCTCCAGTTCGGGTTTGAGTGAACCCGCAATCATCCAGAGAAACGGATACGCGAACAACACCGCTCCAAGAACAAGCATGGAGTATGTTAGCGCCTTACGCATCACGTCGGCTCGGATTCAACAACTTTGCGTTGGAGAAGAACAACCACAAGAACAACAAGGGCAAACATGAACCCAAGCGTTGCAGCGTATCCCATGTGGTTAAAATAGAACGCTTGATTGTAAATGTAGAGCATGCCCGAAAGGGTGCTTTGCATCGGTCCGCCACCGGTAAGCACATACGGCTCGATGAACAGCGAAAACCCGCTGATAGTGGAAAGGACAATGATGACAACGACGGTTGGATTCAACATCGGGAGCGTGATATGCCAGAGCTGTTTCGATTTCGTCGCACCGTCGAGATTAGCGGCTTCGTACAACTCTCCCGGAATATTCTGCAAACCAACGAGAAAGAGCACGATATAGATGCCAACGTTCTTCCACGTTGCCATGATGGCAATCGATGGCATTGCCCACGACGAATCAATCAGCCATGGGATGGAAGAGAGTCCGACCGAGTGCAGAAGGGTGTTAAGGACACCGTAATCGTACGAGTACAACTGCTGCCAGAGAATCGTCACCGCGACTCCGGAAACGACTACCGGTAGAAAATATAACGCTCGGAAGAAGCCACGGAGATTTACCTTCGTGTTGAGCAGCAGGGCAAACACCAGGGCAATCACGATTTGTAACGGGATGTGAATGATCAGGAACGTGAGTGTGTTGACGATTGATTTGAAGAACAACGGATCCTGCAAGAGCCGCGAGAAATTTCTCAGCCCGATCCACTCCATCGGTGTAACGATGTTCCAACGATGGAAGATAAGGATGAACGAGAATACCAGTGGGTACGCAACGAAAGCGAGGAAAAAAAGAGCGTACGGCAGAACAAACCAGAAGCCGTTCTTGTCGCTGCGCTTGAATGCCCGCAGTATGTTTCGTACAGAGGTCATCAGTCCGGTCTGCCTACTTGTTCCAATCAACGATTATTTGCGCACGACGGGCGGCATCCTTCACGGCTTCAACTGGTGTTTTTTTGCCATAGACTGCGGACATTTCGTACTCCTGTGAAATCCCGTCAAAAATTTCTTTCAGATCGGGTGCGGAGTCCATGCCGCGTGTATAGACCGCCTGGTCAGCAAAACTCACCATCACCGGATTGCGTTTGAAGTAGTCAGCAAACAATGGGTTCGTCAACAAATCGCCACGCACGGGAACCTGATTGCAGATCTCCAACAACATCTTATCATGTTCCGCCCTGACCAGAAACTTGACGAACTCCCACGCTTCACGCGGATGCTTCGTGTTACCGAAAATCGCGATGTTCTTGTAATCGCCGGATGTATACACCGGTCCCTGATGGTTATCAGGAACTGGCAGTGTGGCGACACCATAATCGATGTTAGGAGCAAATTTCGCAACTGCAGCAACCTGCCACGGCCCGCTGAAGTGCGTTGCCTTTTGTTCAAGAAAGAAGGGGTCGCCCCCCTGAAAGAATGTTCTCGGAAACAACCGCCGGGAGTAACATTCCTGAAAGAAGGTCAGGACTTCTTCCGCGGCTTTATTCTCAAAAGCGACACTGCCGTTTTCAAACAACGTCTTTCCATCAGAGGCGGCGATATAAAACGGATAAAAATCGAACAACCGTTGCCACCAAATCGGACGGATGTCCCGCTCTCCCATCCAAATGTCGATCTGGCCATCGCCGTTGGTGTCGCGGGAAATTTTCTTCCCTGCTGTGAGATATTCAGAATACGTCCTCGGGACTCCGATCACCCCGGCCTCACGCAACAAGCGTTTGTTGTAAAACATCATCACCGGATTCGTCTTCCAAGGGAACTGATAGTAGTGCCCGTCGTTGCTCTGAAATGCTTTCAGCAAATGACGCGGTGTGCGTGATGTAGAGATGGAATCAAAATCGGGGAATTGATCGAGAGGGATGATACCACCCGCTTGCGTGTACTCATGCAAGGCGCCGGGCCATATGTTCGAACAAACATCAGGGGTGGTCTTGCCTGCAATCGCCGCGAGAAGGACTTCTTCTGTGGATTGGCTGACCGGAATCGGCTGCATGCGAACCTGAATGTCCGGATGAAGTCGGTTCCAAATTCGGACGAGACTATCGGCAAGTTGTACTTCCTGTTGATTCGGTGCCGGCCAGTATGTCAACTCGATCGCGGCCGTTGCCGCCCCAACAGATTGTTTCTCTTCCCTACATGCCCAAAAAAGCATGTTGAGAATGCACAACCATGTGAGAATTCTCCCCATCGGCTGCGACATCAGAATAACACTGAAACGGCGAAGACATGGACTCCTTTAAGCCTGCCGAAATCCGTGAACGCATAGTCGAAGCGTCCTTGAATATCGTTACCAAACAGATCGGCAAGGACGCCCGCGCCAAGTGATAAGCCCCCCTCACTGTCGCCCAGGAAAAGCGATTGATATCCGCCGCGGAGGAACAAGGTGTTGTGAAAGCCGTATTCCATTCCGACGTTCATGCTTTCATAGTTGTCCGACGGATGAAGTGCATCGGCTGCTACCGTGACGATATGGTCGTCGGATCTGATCGCATCAATAGCCACACCGAATTGAAAATTCAGCGGCAAGTGCCAGCTGTCAAGCTCAATATTCTGGGGAATTTGATCATTGCTTCCGATTTTGGATGGGTCGATCGCATGAAACGTTCGGGTGTCCCGTCCGGACAATTTCATATCTGTGCCGAAGTTGGAAATTTGTGCCCCGATCCGCATGCCGTTCAGGAAGTTCGTTGTGAAGAGCGTTCCGACATCGATGGCGAAGGCTTGTGCCTGCATGTCCCAAATAGTCTCGGAAATAAACTTCGCCGTAAATCCGATGGAGAACTTGTCCGATAAACTTCGAGCGTAGTGAACACCCACCGCGAAGCTCCCCGCGCTGAATCGCTCGCCTGTACCGTCAGGTCTCTCGACGGTCCGGACGATCATATCGTCCATCGAGAGCGACGTAAAGCTCAACCCAAGCGTTCCGACACCTTCCAGCGGAACGGCAAGCGCGGCATGATCGAACCTCGTGTCGGCAATCCACTCAACGTGATTGAACATTGCCTCGCTTCGGCTTAGACGTGCAGAGCCGGCGTTGTTCCAGTAGAGACTTGTCACATCATTGGCGGTACCGACGAACGCCCCCCCCATGCCTATTGCGCGGGCACCAACTGGGATCTCCAGAAATACAGCGGACGATGTTCCCGTCTTGGATACATTCTGCCCCGTAGCAGGCTGTAGAAATATCTGCGACATCAACCCGAGGCAACACATGAGGAACGCATTTTTTTTCACAAGGATTTCTCCTTACTTGATAATCGCAAACTTGTCAATCCTCTCACCAATCCCGGGCGCATCAACGTGGTAAATGTAGACACCGTAGGCGATATCCATTCCATCCTTCGATACAAGATTCCAGGGTTCCTGTCCGTTGTCCACGGTCGCATCGTGCTCGAGTGTCTGCACAAGCGCACCACGCATCGTGTAAATGCGGATGGTACATTGTGCGGGAAGATTCACAAAGTAGATTCGGCGCTCGCCGCGGCCGGCACGAAATAAGTTCGGCGGCTCCCACGATGCGGCCCCGACATACGGATTGGGAACAACGGCAATCTTCTCAAGGTCGGATTTTGCACTATCCAGATCGATGTTGGGCACTCGAATCCTAAACTGGAATGCCTCCCCCGTCCGGAATGGTTTGGATGTAACGATCGACAACACGTCGCCCGATTGCGGCAGGCGAAGGTTCGGACGGGTTGTGTCGCTGAAAACCTGCACACTCCATGTACTGTGGTAGTTACCCGGCACGGCGGGCTTGCCGAGACTATCGCCGTACACAATAATAATGCGATCTCCGACTGAGAACGTGCTGTTGTTGTCGGGGTCGTAGAAAAGGAATTGTGCTTTCTTGTTTTCCGTTTTGTTTGTTACCGTGAAGTTCACAGGTTTCGCGGGAGGGGAGCCAAAAAACAGCCCGCTCAACGATGTGTCAATCACCGAATCAGAAAATCGCACCTCGAAGTCTGCCGGATAATTGACGTTGAGCAATGTGAAGCCGCCAGTCTGGTCGAGACGAACTCTGGTCGTTGTCACATTTGGCGAACTCCACTTCGTCTCTGCTTGATTGAGTTCAACGGTGGAATCATTGTAGACGTAGCCAATCAGTCCGTCAACAATTGGCGTTTCTTCACCAACAGCAACAACGGGCTTGTTGTCGATAAGGATACGTCCATCGGTCACGTCCGTCATCTTGAACGCGGGAGTTGCACCGTTCTGGAACGGAGAATCATTGGAAAACAAAACGTTGTAGAGATGTCCATCTCTTAATGAATCCGGATTCAATACGATAACATCCAGGCGTCCCGAGCCGGGACCGGCGTGCAGGACCTCTCCATCAATGCCCGGGGCAACGTAGCCCGCCGAAGGTGCCCGCGGGACAATAACGGCAGTGTTCACGTCGGTTCGTACGTTGCCGTTGATGTCCGCGTTAACGATGCTCGTGCTTTCCGACGGCGGAATCCCATCCTGCACACCGTTCGTATTCGTGGTAAAGAATCCGTAGTCATACGACACGACCGCGTAGTAATACGTTTGTCCATTTTGCACATCCGTATCGACAAAGGTGTGACGTAGGCCGGTGTCGTCGCCCATGTCGAATTTCACTCCGTTGACATCAATGGGGTGAAGCCCCTTCTTTCCGTCTTTGAGGTCGAACTGTGCAATCGGCTTGCGATATGTTTTCTTTCCGTACGCATCGGTGATCAGCAGGCTTTCCAGAAAATTCGGGTCTGTGCTCCGATACACCCTGTAACCCTCGAAGTCACGCTCACGCAAGAAAGGATCATAGGATTGCTCCGCTTTGTCGTCCCAGTACAATGTTACCTTCCGATTACCAGCCACGGCGGTGACGCGTGGAAGGTCCGGTGGCTTCGCAAAACGGTAGTTCGCATTGTAGATTTGCTGGACGGTATTTTTTCTTCTGAACAGATCGTTCCGATCATTGCCGAACAGCATCGCCATGGAAAATCGTTCAGTTTGGTTCTGACGAAGAGGAAAGAGATTTCCGGGGAACGTCCCCTGCGGCCGGGCACCTGCCGAAAAGTACATTCCGAGATTCACATCATTGAGTTGTTGAAAGCCCGTCGTGTCGATCGGAGTAGTGAGCGCCTGCCAGTTCTGTTCATCGTTGTGCAACTCGTAGAAGTGAACGGGGAAAATACTGAAGCCCGTCAATCCGATTTGATCCGATTCATCTTTGTCGAGGATACCGAAGCTGGGTTCTCCCTGCTCAGGCGTTCCGTTACCCTGCGAGCCATCCAGGTCTGGCCCGGGATACGCAGAATCGAATGGCCCGAGACCATCGCCTCCAACGTCATCATTCAAAGGCTCCCCATCATCCCAAACATCGTTGTTGTTGAGGTCTGTGTAACCGCGCCAATTCATATTCTCGTCGCCCGTCCACCAATACCCCTGTTGAATGGCAGGGACTTCAGAGAGGCTCTCGTAGTTGTAGAAATCGAGAAAGCGCTGAACGTTGTAATTCGACTGCATGTACGCGGTGATATTGGCGGCACCGGTGATTTTCATTCCGGCATCATTGTCCCGCGACTCGTCGGTAATGCCGTCATTGTCATCATCAAAGGTGTTGACCGCAATGCCGGGGCTTTCAAGAAACGCGTAGCCGGCGAACCCGACGGGATTCCAGTTACCGGGCTGGCCGATGCCGTCACCATCGAAGGCGTATGCAATATCGAGTTCATTGTCAAATAATCCCCGGTCATCGCTCGAATCCTGGTTCCCGCCAATTCCCCAATCCACGTACTGAGCAAAAACCGTTTTGGTGTAGTCCGCTTGAGCGATGTTGGTGATTTCGTAGTACCAGAAAATCACGTCCGCTGCAAGCACCTGCGACCATTGAAACCCGCGCGTCGCCACCTGCAAACCAAGTCCGCCGCGCGCTGTATCGCCCGGCACCGGACGGTACGCGTACTGTTTGTCTGCCGCATCATCCATGCGGAAGTACGTTTCCAAATCAGCGTTCTGAATTCCACGACCGAAAAACCCATTCCACAAACCGTTCCACTCAGACGAACGATCGGGCCAGGTGGATGGCCAGGTCTCTGGTTTGTTGCTGATTGCCGGCTCGTTCTGCGTTGGGTTCGCGTACCCCGGGAGCGGCTCCCACCCCCATGGAACCCCGGTGATGGGATCCTTACGAATGAACTCGCGATAGTTTGTCTCCAGCGGATGAATAATTTGTCCGAGTGTATCACGCGTTTCCGCCTGTACGATCACGGCAATGCCGTCAACGTACGTGTGACCCGTGCCCTTCGGCCACTCGCCGGAAGGCTGGTCCGGCCAATGCGCAATCTCGCCATGATTCAAGTAGATAGTGCGGACGTTATTACCGTCCATAATTCCCCTCTTCGTGTAGATGATGTTGCCTTTGTTCGGATCAATGAACCGTTGACCAAACACTGAAGAGGATAAACATGTCAACAGCAGCAGAGCGGATACTATCGCACAAAAATGTCGTTGATGAGATTTCATGTGCCACTCACAATGATATGCCGAGACCGAGAATCACCTGGCGCGGGGCCGAGTAGAAATCGGGACGAGTGTAATATTCATCGACCGTGTTAATGCCTCGCGGCCGTCCTTCGTATGTTGACTGGATGCTGTAGCCTGCTCTGCCTGTATCGGTGAAGACGTCAAGTTCGTTTCTTGTGTCGAACAGATTGTATGCTTTCGCAAAAACGTTTAGCGGATAGCCAAAGAAGTCAATGTATTTCGTGACGTATACATCGATCGTGACCGATGTTGGCCGGGTTTCGCTGTTCACCAATCCAGTGCGTTGATTAAACAACGACGGCGTGTACGGCAATCCGGAGCCGAGCTTCCCGATAAATGTCAGCGTGAAATTGTTCGGCGTTCCGATTGTTGCGGTCGCGTTTAATGAATGCCGCCGATCCCAGTCGAGCGGCGCAAGCTGCTTCTGGCTTTCTCTTGGTGGGTCCGTCTCATTATCCAGGAAAACCGAGTTCGGATCGGATGCATTGCCCTGCGCAATCTGGAACGTATAGTCGAGTGTCGCAGAAAAACCGCGCGAGTGACGTTTTTCCAGTGAAATAATGACACCCTTGGCGTTTCCGTAGTCGCGATTCACGTACTGGGAGTATTTGTTCCCGTTGCCGATATCGTAGATTTCAGTCCCGACAAGGTTGCGAAAATCTTTATAATAGCCCGTCACGTCGATCTTGATCTCTGAACTCAATTGCTGCTGCAAACCAAGTTCGTAGGCCACAGTTCGCTGGGATTTCAACCCAGGATTTCCCACTTGAAATGCATCCGTCGCATCGATGTTGTACGCAGGATTGAGATACATCAAGTCGAATTGCGGCACTTGGAAGAAATGGCCGTACGAAACATGAAGGACACCCTTGTCCGTGATGGGGTACGAGATACCGATGCGCGGACTCACCTGGCTCTCCGTTGTTGTGGCACCAAATATTGCTGGGGCATTCAATCGGAGTTGATCGAGAAGCACCTTCCCTTTCGGATTGAAGTAGTCGAAACGCACACCGAGATTCACAATAAAATCATTAAACTCCATCTTGTCCTGAACGTATCCTGCGAATTGCTGTGGACGCAAGGTGGTGTGTGCAAACGCCGAGTTACCGAACTCAGCCGGTTGGGGCTTGAAATTCGTGGATTGATCATTTCGAATACCGAAGTTGTGCAACCAGATGCGATGGAATTTTGCCTCGACACCGGCTTTGATCTGATGCTCGTGAGTTATCTGGTTGATGAGATCTGCCTTGCCCGAGAGGTACCGCGATTCGCGATGCAAATGAAGATTCTCCGCACCGCCTGTTAAGAATGACGAGCCACCCGTCGCAAGGGCACGCGTGTAATCGGGGAAACGCAGATCGAACGGATCTTCGTACACGTACGAGTCTTCGCGATTGCTGAACCATGCACCGCTCGCTTCGAAGAATGCCGCGGCACTGAAGATCTTCGTGTAGGTGATACTCGCAAGGTTCCCTCTCACAAAATTCTGATATGTTCCATCAGGGTTGTATTTGTACCGGTGATCATAACGACGGAAATCATTTTGTTGATGGAAGAAACCGAGTCGCAGCCTGTCATCGCCGAAAATATTAAGCGTCAGTTTCGCCTGGCTGGTCCAACGCTTGTCAGAGTTCATCGGTACGTAGCTTCCGTCACCGGATTTCCGAACAATCCAAAGGGAATCATCGTTCGAACTAAAGTCGGACAAATCGGTCGGAAGAAAAATTCTCTTGCCGTACAAAGAGCCGTCATTGTAGTACAGCCTGCTCGAGACAAAGAATGTTGCGCCAGGAAACACAGGTCCGCCCAGACTGCCTTCGACATTGTAAATGTCCTGAGGTCGAACTCGATTGATGTTTTGATAAAGATCCTTGTGCGAACTTACATAATCTCCAGTGTAGGTCGAGAAATCCGCCTGAAATTGTTCCCCGCCATCTTTCGTTACCTGGTTCACGACACCCGAAAGTGCCTGGCCGTATTCGGCGTTGAACGTTCCGCTGATGATTTCAAGTTCCTGAATTGCGTTCGTCTCCGCAGAAACCCCCGACTGACCGGAATATGCATCCGTCACCGGGATGCCGTCGATCATATACAATACTTCACCGCTCCGTCCGCCGCGGAAATGTCCCTCCACAACACCCGCCTGTAAGTTGATCAGCGCGCTGATATCTTCCACCGGATACGCTTTGATTTGTTCCGCACTGATTTTTGCGGACGACGATGTAAGATCTCTCTGGATCATCGGCCGCTCTGCAACGACGGTGATTTCTTCACCGAGTGCAACGGAGGATTCCTTCAATTCGAAATTAATTGTCGTGGTGAGATCAATCGAAACTTGCACGTTCGTCACGCGGGATGGGTGATAGGCGATGGAGGAAGCGGCAAGTGTGTAGGTCCCCGGAGGAATATTGATGATGACATACTGACCGTTCACGTCGGTGGAAGCACCAAGCTTCGTTCCTTCGATCAGAATGTTGACGCCAACAATCCCTTCTTTGTTCGCAGAGTCAATAACTTTACCGGAAAGCTTCCCGGTCGTGCCCGCCATGAGTAGTGATGTACTGACGAGATACAGCGAGCAGAGAAAAAGAAAAAATCGTAGCAATGCACGGGTCATAACCTACCCAATACAAGTGATAAGAGAGAAAATAAGAACGGGGCGCAACAAGATGATCTTGCTGCGCCCCGAAAAGAATTACTTCATGAGAAGCATTTTGCGTGTCAGGACAACGTTCGGTGTTTCCAATCGGTAGAAGTACATACCGCTTGCTACTGTTGCACCAAGTTCGTTCCTGCCATTCCACTCAACCGTCCAGCGGCCGGGTGCTTGAACGTCGTTGACGAGCGTTCGCACTTTTTGGCCCATGATATTGTAGACTTCGAGCCGAACAGGACTCGACGTCGTGATATCGTAGTTGATCGTGGTGGATGGATTGAACGGATTAGGATAATTCTGTTCGAGCTTATACTCTGACGGGATTGTAGAACTGATCGGCTTCGGTCCGTCCTCATCAACCGAAGTTACAAAATCAATCCCATACACTGCAAAGTCATCATAGTAAGCGACGCCTGTCCACAAGGGATACGCCCGTGGACGAACCGAGACTGCCTGCACGGCATTATCCGGCACCGTAATGATGATTGCATACTGTGTCCAGTTGGAGGACGTGTCTTTCAACACGAAGCGCGATTCCCCGGAGCCAATTTCGTTCCAACCCCCTGCATCTGCGAACAACCGCGAGTGCCACGTCCACGTGAAGCCGAGTGTATAGGACGCGTTGAATACCGAATCTTTCTGAATGGAACCCGTCCGCACCCAGGCACTCAACACATATTGCTTTCCCGCACTGTTCGCCGGTATCGGCACTGTCTCCGTGAAATAGATCAACTCACCCGACGGTCGTCCGACCGGTGCGGTAATCTTCAATGAGGAACTGCCCGTACGCGCCTGTTCTGTCGTGACTCCCGAGCCGGGGAAGTACGACTCTCCATCGTTCCCGCCGACCGGCGCAATCCAGTATTGCCAGCCGGAATCGGCTTCGACAAACCCGTTCCAGTTCTGTCCAGCCCAGGCTCCTGCACGACCAATGTGAATGAAATTATCCGCCCAGACCGTCCCTGTTGCATTCGGACCAGCCTCGACCGACACATTCATCCGATACGCTTTCACCGGAAGGTTGACTGTGCCTACACCATTCGTGTCGGCAAACCAGTCTCGTGTTGCTACCGTCTGATCAATGTTGAGTGCAAACGGCACTCCACCAATCAACGCGCCAAGTGTATCGTAGAACCAGAACTTCAACTGCCATCGCGCCTGGTCATCTGCAGGAGCTGTGTTCACACCACTTGTCTTGATGTATGCTCCCAGCTTGATATCAACATTGTCCGGAATGTTATCAACCCAATACCGAACCATGTTCTGCGAAATCCACCGCGACATACTCCCTGTCGTCGACTTCACGATCTTCAACGAGTGGGGACTACTGTTGTATGTCTCGTCTGTCGCCCACGTCAGTGTTGCTCCCGCGGGTTCAGCATTCCACAACGATGACTTACCACTTTCAAAACCACCGTTAGGCAGCATATTCGTGTTCTGCGCCACCGCTAACGCCGCGATGGTCAGAAGCAGAATCGCCGGAAAGAGAACGCGTATAACTGTTCTCATCGTGTACCTCCTTAGTTATTTGTTGTTGTTAAAGTGGATTAGTTTTTTGTCCAGCCAACATACTTTGCTACGCCGCTGTACGCAGGCAGAAACTGTTGTTACATCGAACTCGCAAAGGCGGTATTATCTGCCTCTCGAGCAGACGTTTGTTTCAGGGTCGACTCCCGTGCGACCAGCTCGACGGGAACATAAGTGTTGGTGATGGTCTGTGATTTTGTTTTTACAGCATCGATAATCTTCCTGACGGCGATCGTCCCCATCTCTTCCTTGAATACTTTGATTGTTGTAAGACGAGGTTCAACATGCGAGCTCGGTTCAATGTCGTCGAACCCGATAAAAGCAATGTCATCAGGAACCCTCATTCCCTGCTGTCTTACCCACTGCATACACCCGATCGCCATCGCATCGTTCGCAGCAAAGATTGCCGTTGGTTTGGCACCACGAGAGAGCATCATATGTATTGCATCGAACCCATTTTTTATGCCGGTCCCCTTTTCATTTGCGACGATGAGATTCGCATTCGGCGTAATTCCGTTTTCCATCAGAGTCTCTTTGTAGACCAGAAAACGTTCCGCCAGGCTGGGATGATGGATATCGCCCCCAACAAATCCTATTTCTCGATGACCAAGGCCTATTAAGTGTTGCACAGCCAGGCTTGCGCCCTTGCGGTTATCAATCAAAACAGATGAGATTTTTTTCTTTGGGAGCTCATAATCGACCAATACCATAGGGAGTCCAAGTTGATCGATGTAGTCAATAAGCTCTGGGTTGATCTTGCCAGCGATAATTACTCCGTCAACATTCCGCTCGAGCAAGAATCGCGGAACTGATTCGTGCTCTTTGAAAACGCTGCCAACTGTTGTGAGAAGGATGTAGTATTTGTGACGCCGTGCTTCAAATTCAGTTCCGAGAAAAATCTTGGTGTAGAATGGTTCTGCTTCTGAAAAGTGATCGACGGAAAGGATGAATCCGATGTTGCCGCTCATCCTGGAGGCTAACCCTCTCGCTGCCCGGCTCGGGTGATAGGCAAGCTCCTCTACAACTTGAAGCACCTTTTTGCGGGTTTCCTCACTGACGTAACCTGAATCGTTTATCGCCAGCGAGACAGTTGAAACTGAAAGTCCCGCTTTTTTGGCAACGTCCTTTATTGTTGGCCGCTTGCGCATAGTGCTTTGCCTAATAGTGCTTTGCCTAATTGTTGATTAAGGCAGTTATCGAACCGATTTATTACAAAACTTGTTTAAATTTGCAAAAATGATAGGTTTTCTGTAGGAGGTTCCGTTGAATATCGAAACGCTTCGAATGGTAGCGCATAATCACTCAAAAGTCAATACCCCCCCGCTTTTTCCCTCCCGTTGACCTTGCCCCCAGATGACCGGCCTGTCTCAGGGAGCGGAAAACCGAAGCCAAGAGCCGTTCTGAACAATGGGGAACCTGCACAAATACGTTGTATGGGGTTTAATCGGCATCTGCGTAAGATAAGGCACGCCATCGTACCTGTTCGGGAGAAATAGTCCATGCCAGTGAAGTGATGTTTCTTCGTCCAGATCATTGTGCACATATATTTCAGCAGTGTCGCCTTCTGTAAATGTCAACGTAGACACAGGAATGACTCCATTGACTGCAATGGCACGCGTTGCCTCTTCTCCGAATGTTACGGTGGTATCAGCAATGTATAAATCGTAGCGGACGGTCTTTTGAGCAAAGATTGTTGCTGAAGCCCAAAAGAAGAGCGATAGAATGATAGGAGTTTTTCTCATACGCCTATTTACTTTCACATGAAATTACTAAAGCACGCTTGAACAAGAGCGTGATTATCTTTGGGAGACGAGGGTATCCTTTGTTTTTTGAATCCAGTCAATGAGTAGCCGTCTTTCTTCTTCAGTCAGCCGTGCACTTGGGTGCATGAATTGATACTCCGGTAAGGGCATTGTGCCATCCTTAATTCTGTTTTCAACTCCCTGTAACTTGCTTATCTGTCTTCGTGATGAAAGAGATCCAAACTCGCTAAAGTTGACCTTCGCTTTCCCATTCTCGATATCCTTTGCCAGTATCCATCCAATCGGTTGGATATTGGAATACCATGGATAGGAGGTATTGTTGCTATGGCAATCGAAACAGGCATTTTTAAAGAGAGTATAGACATTATTCGGAATGCTGTATGTATTGGAAAATTCTGTTTGCAAAACCTGCCCGCTTTGATTGCGGGCAGGCTGCATGAACTGAATGACTACAAATACAATCAGCAATACGAGCAGTATTTGTTTTACGCGTTTCATCGGATTACTTAAGTTCTTCTTGGACCGAGCCACACGTAGACATTTTTTTGCCGTAGTACGGGTTCTTTATCGTCTTTATTTCGCTTAACCACATTGCTCCTTTCTTATCATTGTACATAGGGCAGAAGTCCTTGAACAGCACCTGTCCACCGTCAAATGCTTTTACTAAATCGTACACGTCCTTGCTGAGCAAATCAAAGTGTTCACGCTGATGTTCGATATTCCCGGCATTCGCGCCAATATGCTCTGCATGTTCTCTCGCATCATCCTCGACATCTGCATAGAGTTTCTTTTGGTCAGCAGTGAAGAGGGATTTATCCACCGTTCCCATGACATCAACTATTTCCTTCCCGGCCGCTGCGGCATCTTTTGTCTTGTCGTTTGCAAGGGAGTTTTTCAATTGCAGGTAGTGCTCAACAATTCCCTTGATTGATGCTGCAACTTTCGAATCTACAACGCGTGGCGTGGATATTGTGTCCGCCATTGTTTTAACAACCGCTGATCCTTTTGTGTCGTACTGCTCACGTGAAGAGTCGGCCCTGCCCATAGATTTCATCTCATGCTTATGCTTATGTTGCGCGAGACTGACTTCATTTGAGCCAAGCAGATGGATTACTGCAACCGCGAGAGCAACTGCAAAACGTTTCATGGTGCTGTCCTTTCTTGATTGCTATTTGATTATGAAATCCTTGAAAGACATTCTTCCCAAAGCCTATCGAGAAACAGAGCTTCCTTGAGTAATGACCTACAGCTATTGATTACCACATGGAATACGAAAAAGAAAAACTGATGCTTGTAAATGACAAGCGAGACGGAGGATTCTAAATAAGGAAACTGCAGAAGAGGACACACTTATCCCGCGCGGGGAAGGTGTCAGAACTTTGGAATCGCGGAGATTGAATAGATGAAATTGTTGGGGTCGAGAATTTAATAGTACGTGGCAAAATCGCTACGATGAAATGCGCAATCGAGGAAATACCCTCGGTACGGCTCGATGTATTGAAACTGTCGTCCGAGAGAAGCTTTACAAAATGGACTTCGTGGTATGTCGAAGGACCAGTTCTATTCGACTTAGTTTGGTCGTGGTAGTGACTATCGGTCTCGCTTGAGCGTTGCTTGTATTCGATTGGGTGGGTATGGTGGACTGCCACAGTAAGCCCTGATAGGACCACCGAAAGAAACAGACTGAACGGGATGAAGAGTATGTTGTTACGAAGCTTTCGCATAAAGAACAGTTGTTTTGGCACGACTGAATATACCAACGCATATGAAGAGAAACAAGTTCCAGAGGGGGTCAACCTTCTTTCATCCACCCCACATCTTCGATATCTCCAGGTTCCCATCTTCAACGCTCGTTCTTTCATATAACTGAAAAGAATCTACGTCAAAGACTGATCGATGATAGGTTCCGTTCTTCTGCCGGTGGACGTATCTGATCCCGGATTCGACCATCCTTGAGATGTATACAGCGCTTCGCATACCGAACGTTCTCCGGATTGTGAGTTACCATGATGATAGTTTGACCATCCTCATTAAGACCCTGGAAGAGTTTCATGATCTCCTCGCTCGTGGCAGTATCAAGATTTCCGGTTGGTTCATCCGCAAGAACAATGGGTGGCTGGTTGACCAAAGCGCGGGCAATGGCCACTCGCTCCTGCTCACCACCACTCAGTTCGTCAGGGAGCCGATTAGATTTTTTCTCAAGTCCAACCTTATTGAGGATCACCGTTGCCATCCCCACTTGCTGGCCGTTGGAATACTCTGTTACGGCAAGTGGCAACATCACATTCTCAACAACAGTCAGGTACGGAATGAGTTGGAATGACTGAAAGACGAACCCGAGGTATTCACGCCGGAAGTCAGCGAGTCGCTCCGGTAATAGCGAGTAGATGTCGATCTCGTCAACCACAACCTTGCCGGCAGTGGGGTGGTTTAGTCCCCCGAGAACCGACAACAATGTGCTTTTTCCCGATCCGGACGGACCCATAACTGCGACGAACTCACCCTGCTCGATTTCCACAGACATGTCGTTGAGCGCAGCTACTCTTTCAGGGCTGCCGTTGTATTCTTTGCGTAGGTGTTCGGCAACAATCAGATTCATGGTTTTCCTCCTTTCCATAATCTTTCTCATAGCGCTCGTAAAGCTACCGTTGGATCAAGGCGCGATGCCTTGAAGGCCGGGTAGATACTTGATGCAAGTCCGACGAAAACGGAAAGGCCAATGGAAAAACTCAATAGTAGGTAGTTGATCGTTACAGCCAATCCGTCGTTGCCGGTGAGTATGGGTGCGACGAGCTTTGATACCCAAAACCCGATGAAGTATCCAGACACACCAGCAACGAAGCTCGTGATAAGAGCTTCCGTCAGGATGATCTTCCTGATGTGTGCTTGACGGAACCCGATAGCACGGAAGACCCCGATCTCCCGTGTTCGTTCATTGACCGATGCAGTCATGTTGGTAAAGACGATGAGCGCACCGACAAACAATACCACGATGGAGATGCCTAAGGAGAAATGCTCGAACCGGTGGATAGCTTCCATCTTGGATTCAATCGTTTGACGGATGGCCATCACCTTGGCTCCAGGAAGTTTCTCAGATGTCTGGCGAACGATTTCTTCGATCGGGCAGTCGTAGCACAGCGCGGCTAATTCAATGAGACTGATCTGCTCCTTCTTTCTGAACAGACGTTGAGCTTCCTTCAGACCGATGAATATGATCCCATCATCCTGCGATCCTGTCGGTTCCAGGATACCTGCCACCGTAAACGTTTCTCCGTTGATGTCAAAGCTCTGATTCAAGCCGAGCTGTAGCTTATTCTTTGCTTCAGCACCAATGAGTGCTTCCTGATTCGTTTCAGGCTTTTTCCCGACGATTGACCACCACTTCTTCAGGCGGACTTCGGCCCCAAAATCAACACCGACAACCAGCACGTCCCTGTGCTGAACTGTGGCAGCGTTCAGCAGCTTCGGTGCAATGATGCTGATGTTATCACGGTTCTTGATCGTTCGGATCTGTTCCATGTTGTTTTCATGCAAGTCCTTCATGTCAAACGAAACTCCGGAGACTGACATGCCTCCATAGGTAAGCGCGAGGTCATCCGA
This sequence comes from Bacteroidota bacterium, assembly GCA_036397975.1. Lineage (GTDB taxonomy): Bacteria > Bacteroidota > Ignavibacteria > UBA10030 > UBA6906 > SZUA-287. Next base: position 25,292 of record DASWHW010000118.1, on the reverse strand, counting down.
TTTCGGCACAATCAGGATATTGGCACCGAACTCATCGAGCTTTGTTGCAATGTCAGTGTTCATAGCTCCCGAAACCGTCACAAGCGTAACCACAGTGCTCACCGCGATGACCAGACCAAGGATAAGGAAGACCATCTTGGCTTTTCGTCTGCGGAGATTGTTGAGGGAGATATCCTGCAGTCTCATGGCATCATATCCTTCGTTGCCACTGAGCTACGAGCCGCTCGTCGATCTGGATTTCATTCCCGAGCACGGTGTTTGCTACGGCGTCCGGTGGATACTTGCTGCAGGACCCGTTCACAGGCTCGAGGTTATCGATCTTCCATGTTGTGCCGCACGAGTTGCAGACAATATCCTCCCCTTTCATGTGAAACCGTTGAGAGTTGCAAGGCTCGCACATGCTAATTGCCGTGACGATCTTCCCTTCCCCAGACACATATGCGAGGAGAGGCACAACGTTATAAGGGGATTGATAGTTGAATGCCACGAACTTCTTCTCTATTACCAGATCCAAGGGAACAATGATCTTCCCGTTTTCCACCCGTGCAGGTGTATCGATCATTTGTTGACCGGCGGGTGAATAGCTCGCGGGCTCGGCTACAACAGGTTGTGCCTTGATGGTCGCATTACCGCTGCCGGGCATATTGATGTAGACCCATCCTACGGCCACCGCAATCAACCCAACAATGACAAGGCGCTTCGTCCAGGGTTTCTTTGATGGAGCGGAAGTGCCCATCACCTTTTCACGTTTGGACTTCCAATCCTTCCGCACATGGTTCTTGCCTGTCAGCGATGCACCACACTGCGTGCAGAAGTCCGCATCCTGTATCGCCGGTTTACCGCATTGTGAACAAAAGTTTGCCATGATGTTTTTCTCCTTCGATGTCTTGTGTCAGAATTTTCTTCCACCGTATTTTGCATCCACTGCATCCATGAGTTGGGCGATGGTGTACTTCCCCTCAGCGATCCTTGCATCCACGAACGATTTTACCTCCGTTGCACCCCTGGGGTGTTGGCAGCCGCAATCCTTGAGCTCGTCAATTCCACATTGCCCGCAGGGACACTTGAAGTGAGAAAAAATCTCCTGCCGATCTGCAGGGGTAGCCGGCTTTGTATTTCCACCAATGTTCCCAAATGTGCCAAGGGGAAGAGAGGTTTCAGGGTTTGACTTTGTGAAGTTGTTTCTCACGGCAGCCACACTTGACGCCGTGCTGTCCCCCACAAGCGTTGCAAATTCGGGTTTGACCCAACCGTAGGTATTGTTGAGGGCAACAATTACTTGTTCTGGTTTCTGACCCTGCTCAAGATAGCTTCTGATAAACTGTCGCTCCTCGACAGCCCGATTGCACGTACATGTATCAAGCGGTTTTTCTCCGCACGTGCCGCAAGAGCAGATGAACTTCGATGCAATCTCCATAGCCGTGGCCTCCAAGTTCGCATCGGAAGTTCTTATTTCCACAATTTGTGGAAGTGGTGCAGGTTGCTTCTTGACGAATAATTCCATTCCCCCGATGAAGATGAACACCCCAACCAACAATACGAACGCTACGAGGCCCGGATGCCACTTGAGTTTGGTGTCAACACGACGTTCTTTCTTTTTTTGATGTTCTTGGTGGCTCTGTTTGCGGTGCCGATCCCTATTATGTCGTCGCCGTAGTTCGTTCCCGCATCGAGCACAGAATTTTCCTTCAGCGGGATTGTCAAAGCCGCACTCAGGGCATTTTTTACCGTGTTCTGCGGTCTCGGGCGCTTCAAGCTTCTCTCCACAATTAGCGCAATACAGCGCATCATCTTTGTTTTCGGTGCTGCATTCATTACATATCATTGTCGTACCCTTTCTTGCCTTTCCATCATTCAACCTTCTCTGCCTCTAGACCATCATCTGCCTGTCCGGAGAGGACTTTGACAAGCGCGTGAGTATCATCAGCGATAGAGACAACCTGGACTCGTCCGACTTCTTTTCTCAGATTCAAGGGGCCACCGCCTCCGTGACCTCCGTGACCACCATGGCCACTGCCGCTTGCAGGGGCTTGTTGTATATGATAGAGTACAAAGACATCACCTACATTTACCGGGCTTCCTTTTGAAAACGTCAGGTAGGTTTCTTTGGGAAGTCCATCGACGACACGAATCCCGTATGAAGATGAGCTGCAGCCAGAAAATAAGAGCAAGAGCATAGCAGCAACCGCACAACATGCTTGTTTCATTTCGTTCACCTTTCTGGTTGTGCAAGAATTGGGATAGCTAAGGAAACAGCGAACGATTTGTTTTGTTCATTGTAACCAATGGAGATTTTGGCATTCTGATGTTCCACAGAAAGTCCGGCGTCAAACGCACTTATCACCTTTATCAAGAAATAACCACCGACAATGTAATAAAACCTGTTGCGGTCGGCGTTTGTCCACGTCCTTCGAGCGGGGTCACCGTAGTAATATGCATCATAGCGATGATGTCCCCAGTTGGAATTCTCTGCAAGCAAAACTACAGCCGGCACGAACAGCGCAATCTCCGCCGCAGTGTACACGATGCCTCTTTCCCAATTACCTGCATAGAAACTCCCTAAATCCACTGGCAGCGGCTGCAGCGACAAGGCTGCTGCTATCGCGGGACTCTTCTTTGAGGAGGCCCATTGACCGCTATGATGGTGTTGAGCCGACACGTTGTCATAGAATGCAATAAGGGTTACCACAACCAGACATACAGCGAGATTTTTCATTCTCGTATTCTCCTTTCGGTTTAGTTACCGTTAAAGCATCCAGCCGCGCCCGAGCATCAACGCAGTCATCACGATTCCAACGACAACGGCGCTGACGACGATGTATGTCGTCGTGCTGCTCATCCCCATCATTCCTCCGCTGTGTTCATGAGACTGCGGTGCAAGCATTCTCTTTGCTTCAATGACAAGCTCCGGCTCGAATTTCGTGTCACCAATCGAAGCAATGTGAAACATGAGCGTATGCTCTCCCGGCTGCGATGAGCCATAGGGGATTAAATACGCGCCCGGTTCCCGACTCTCTTTCACATCTTGTTCAATGTTTATGTCGTGCTCACTTTCTGGTCGTCCACTGGGTTTTGCGTCCGAATAGTCATGCGCTCCTCTACGAGGTCGTAGACCATTCCGGTCGAGCGTGTGAGCGTACTGAGCATGGAAATACACCGTCGCACCAGAGATTGGCTGAGAAGTTTTTGCATCAACCAACCTCAAGCTCACAACGACATCATTATCCATCTGCAATGGCGGGAACGTCGCAGTTGCCTTGATGTCGCCGACGATGACTTCTTTCTCCAACACCGACTCAGCCGTCATCTCATGCGCAGCGGCTGAATGATTACCATCCCCACCGCCCATCATCCCCAAATGCATGCAGGACGAAAACAAGATACCCGACAGTACAAGAATGATTTGTTTCATTTCCGTGGCTCCTTTGTTGTTCGTTCAACAAATGAATAGTTCATGGTCCCGTCTCCATTTCCACCTTCGTACGAAGTTCGCCATTGTTCAATTGAATCCCTCGCATGAACTCTGCCGTCTCCTCCGGCAATGCCGTGTTGATCGACATGCCAGACCCTAACTCGAACCCAGCCGGAGTTATGAGCTTGGGAAGAATCTGCATGTGCCAGAGATAGTAGTGCTTGTCTTCGTCTGCAAGCGGGGAGGTGTGAATATCGTAGTTGAAATCAGGGTTGCCTAAACCCACATACATTTTCTTGAGCACTATTTGGAGAATACGAGCAAAGTCCGCTGCCTCTTCATCCGTGATGTTGCCGAATGACGAGCAGTGCCTGAGCGGAGCTATCCACGTCTCAAATGGCGCTCGTGATGCAAAGGGATGGAATGCAACGAACAAATCCGTTGTAAGAATGACTCTGGTCTTGAGTCGCATCTCTTCATGCGCCACATCGCAATATATGCACCGCTCAGTATCGTCATAGTACGCTGTTGCAATTTCATATTTGTTCCTGATGTGTGCCGGGACCACAGGCGTTGCAATGATCTGTGAGTGCGGATGTTCCAGTGAAGTGCCTGCACTCTTTCCATGGTTTTTGAAAATCAGTATTACTTTGATTCGTTTGTCTCGTCGTAGTTCTGCAAATCGCTCACGGTACGCATTGATAATCGCCAGAACTTCCGACTCGTCCATGTCGAAGAGAAAACGGTTGTGTATTGGCGTTTCGATAACGACTTCATGTTGTCCGACACCGTCGAGCCGATGGAAGAGCGCTCCTTCGACGACGCGGCTCAAGCTTCCTTCGCCCACAAGCGCGGGAAACAAGTTAGGAACAATTCTCAACCTCCACTCCGTACTATTCCGCGATAGACTCTGACGGTACACTTCGCCGATGGTCATTTCTTCGTTGCCGGGGCAGAACGGGCAACTCGCCATGAAGAGTTTTTGTGCGCTTCGATCCTCAATTCTTCTGAAATCGTCGGGGCGCTTTGCACGCTCTCTTGCAAAGATGACCCATTCCTTTGTCGTTACGTCTTGTCTAATCTCTGACATGGCTGTCCTCCATGAAGCTTTTCGGTGAAGCGTCGAAATGAAGCAGACATGAAGAAGAGCAAAAGTAAAATGTCTTGCCCTCCCATATTGCCTTGTATGGTGAATTGTCTGCATCCACTTCCATTCCGCACACAACATCCCGCGCAATATTCTTCGGCGCGGCAGATTTATACTCGTCCGGACTCTTGCTAAACAACAGCATGCAATCAACACTGCAGAAGTAGTATCTCGTTCCATGATATCTCATGGAAACTGACTCTGGGCTATCCTCTTCAACGCCCATTCCGCACACAAGGTCTTTCACCATTGCTCCACCTTTGCTTTTTGAGTCATATCATCTTCTCTTTTTTTCCACGGCATCTCGTTCCTGCAATGTCCCCCTCAGCACCTCAACTGCCGCATGGTCAGCATCAAGAATTCTGGCCACTCGCACTTTCCCGACACGAACTGTGCGTGAGGAAAGGCTGTTCCCCCTCTCCTCACGATAGACCGTCAGCGTGTCACCGACCTGAATGCCGTCATCCGACCCAAGATTGATGTGAGCTTCCGAGTTCGTCCTCATGACGACGTACCCCTTCACAATACTCGATCCAGTGAAGCACCCTGTGATGAACACTGCTAATGAAACTGTCGCTGCGATGATTACCCACGTTTTCATGGCTGCCTCCTTTGCCTTATTGGTGCTCATAAAAGCTTCTTGCCACATCATACCCGAGGTTCTTGATAAGCCCCTGCAGCAATTGTCCGTCGGTCAGATACGTCGTTTGCACTTTCTCTTGACCAACGGTGTAAAAATAGGTGAACGTTGAGGAGGTCGACTCAACATGCTTTGCCCATACGACCGTGGATGAATCGCAGTCGATAAGCCGGACAGTGACGCTCCCCGAGGCAAGGCGATCCGTATAGGTTGCCGTATACCTCACTTCTCCGATCGAAGTGTAGAGATTGCCCGTGAGAAGATAGCGGCATTTGAGACCCTGCTGTAGATTGTGAATCGTGTGCATATCGGGAATGCCTGCTGCGCCAAGACTCGTCTGAGCGATATAGTTGCGCACCACCGTGGCCGGGATGATCTTCATCCCGGGTGAATGCTCAAGCAAGTTGACAATGACCTCATCGGAAACCTGTCCCCCGAGGTTTGACAATGCGCTCTCCGTCTCGAATGGCATGATAGCTATTGGCTCATTCGGTTTCATGATGGAGGAAGGCAAGGGCTGCTCTGTCCTCTTTGTTGAGAGAGTTGTCATCCCGCAACTGGCTAGAGCCAGAGCGAGAAGGACTGTAAGTCCTATGTTCACGGCTGTTTTCATATCACCCTCCTTTTATTGGCGCCAAGACTTCTCGACGATATCGTTTGCTAGCAACTCACCCTCGATGAGTTCAATCGCCGCGTAGTGCTCACTGAGGATTTCGGTCACTCTTGCTGTGCCCACCTTGACCTTCTCGTATCGCATCTTTGGTTTGTACCCACCAGACCGATCAGGAACGACGGCCTCTTTGGTCGAGGGTACTTGTTTCACCCGGTAGATGACCACTCGGTCACCAACTTGCAGACCGTCCTCTCTGCCTATGCAGATGTGGGCCTGCCTCTCAAAAGCCATGATGACCGATCCCCGCATTGCCTCGTGGTTGGCGGAGCATCCACTTATCAAGAGCGTGACTGTCACAATCGTCAACGGTACTCCTAATCTGTTTAGTGGTTTCTTCACGGCCCAAACGACCTTTCCACGATATCTGGATAGTCAACTTCTCCTGCCAGGACCTCGACGGCAGCAAAGTGTTCATCGAATATCCGAATTACCCTGACCTTGCCAACCTTCGTTTTCTCATAGCGGTAGGAGCGTTCAATCTCACCGGAAGACCACTCAGGACCATATGGCACGGTTGGGAATCCGACTTGCCGCGTCCGATAGACCGCCAATGTATCCCCGACCCGCAAGCCATCATGGCTGCCGATGCAGATATGCGCCTCACCGTCCAATATTGCCACCACTGAGCCACGCATTGCAGGATGACTGACAGTACATCCGCCGAACACAGCGCCGATGAGACCGACGCCGATGACCAAAAGCAGCGTTCGTGCCACCGTTCTCTTTTCACGGAACTGTTTCATTTGAGTTCTCCATCGTCCAATGCCCTGGCTTCTTCAACCAACATGTCCAACGGCTGTGATACCTTACGTCTGGTGACAATCCACATGATGACTGTAATGATCGTAGCCGTCGTCGCGAGGACCGTCAGCGAGATCCGTATTGCATTCAGAGCGTTGTTGTTTTCCGCGTCGTTTTCGAGAGCAATTTCGCCAGCCTCTCGCTCAAGCAAGGCCAGCAGGCCCACACACTTCCGGTGGAGGAGGTCGAGCGACGCCATGATGTCCGTATGTGACCGGGATAGCTCGTCGCGCAGATTAGCTTTCTGTTTCGCCGGGAGATTGGAGAGCCGGGTGAGAATTCCAAACATTTCGTCAGTAATGGACTGGAACCGATTCTCGATTTCGACCAGGGAGTCGATCGCTCGTCTGTTGATAAGTCGTGATTCCTGAAGGGTTTTGACGGCAGTACCGAGATTTTCCCGGGCGGCTCTGAAATCTTGCATGGCCGCTTCACCGTCTCCGCGGTGAAGCCGTTCCGCCGCCAACAATTCCTCAAGGTGGGCCACCTGAATGACACCGGCGGCATCGACGACCATTCGGACGCTCTCGGCCGATTCTCTGACCGCACTCTGATACCGTTCCAATTGAAAGTGGGTGAACATGCCAACGGCGCCGATACTTAACGTCATGGCCAGGAAAACAACCGCAAGTCTGGTTGATGCCCCCTTGAAAAGCGAGCGGATACGCCTCGCGAGTTGAGGCTCTTCAAGAACACTCATCCTTTTGCCAATGGGGATCTGGCTTGGAAGAGCCGGATCGAAATCAGAGACCGCAATGTCATAGTCCGGTGGTGAACCGGTTGCACCAAGGCGACGAATGATCTCTCGCACCTGACCCACAAGGTCATCCTCGCAGCAAAGCTGCAAGCGGGAGATCTGTGACGTTGGAGAGAAATGCTCGATCACTCTCATCTCCTTGACACCGGCTGCAATCAACTCTTCAGCCAACCAGTGTACCCTCGTCGTGTTCACGTATGCAGTTATTCTCTTCATGATGTTGATGAAGGCGACTTTCATCCCTGTTCGTTCTCGGACGAAGGTCGCCTTCTACTCTTAGTGATGTCCGTGCCTACCGCCTATGCCAGACGTATCCATTGTCGCAAAATGGAGTATCATGTCATCCTGCATCGCCCCAGAACCGTGTCCACCCATCGCACCCATGTCGCTCATCCGTCTGCGCATCATCTGCATCATTTCGGGGCCTATATGGATCATGTACGTGGTCAGAGGGGTCATCAATGAGTCAGGCATGAAATAGCACTGTGTACTATTCCCATTCCACGTAAACCGTCCCGGCATTGCGTGCACCTGACTCATGTGGCGCATCATCGAGGAGTCCATCATCACATTCCCCATCCCCCCATGACCCATCATTGTTGTGTCGGGACAGAGTGAGTCTGCCATGCTCCGCTCGCTGATGAGATGGACGTTTCGTTCCGCAACTGCACGATCGACGGGCCTCGCGAAGGTGAACGTTATACCGGCATCGAGCCGAGCGTTAGCCTGGCCATCGGCAGGATCCACAGTGAGGTTTGCCAGAGGCAATGGTGTCATCCCCATAGGCGACGAGGAATCGTTAGAGCATCCTGCAACGCCGATGGCGACCACTGCGACTACTGCGAGCGACTTTAGAAACATGGTGCTTCTCCTTAGTGATGTATTCTTGATGATTGTTCCGCTATACGGACCCATGCTCTTCAGGGGTGCCGGCGAGAGCCTGATTCCCGGGGCTGAGCCGTAGTGCGGTGTTGCTTCATGCTTTCATTCTTCCTGACGAATGGTTCGGGGCCCTTATCGAATGCCTTCTTGCATCCCGGCGCACAGAAGAAGAATGTCTGACCTCTGTAGATACTTTTACCTGCCGCCGTTGCCGGTCCAATCTGCATTCCACATACGACGTCTCTGGTCATAGCTGCCTCCGTTCGATTTCTGCCTTGCTTCACTTAACTTCGTATGATAATTGCCATGTGTATGTCTTTTTACCAACTGTCACAGTCGCGTCCAATTGATATGTCCCCTTTTCTTCCAGAGAGACGCCTCCTCCGAAACGATCCATCATTCCGACCAAATCAACGGTGGAGCTCTTGTTCGACGGCGTCGTTACGGTGATCGCAACCTTTGCATTTGCAATCTCCTGTTGGGCGACTTCGTCCGTCGCCATGACCATGACGTGATGTGTCCCTGCCATCATCGCTTCCATTGTTTCCTTGCTCATCTCTTTGCCGTCATGCTTCATTCCTTCATCCATCATGTGATGGTCTTTTTCGTTCGTGTTCTCTTCTTTCTTTCCATGCATCATGCCCATCATGCCTTTGCCATGCATCATTCCATGGTCCATGCTTTTCATTTCACCTTTTTCCCCAAGACTGCTCATGTGCTCTTTCATCATCTTCTTGTGTTCTTCCTGCGTGATGAGCCAGACTTGGAGATTGATTCCATCGACCGTTTGTTCAAAGGTTGGTTTGCCCATCATGCTCGAAGGAGATGATTCACCTCTACGAGGTCGTAGACCTTGGTTAGCCTGTTTCTCCAATTTCATTCCACACTTAGGACATTTACCCGGTTGATCAGAGACCACTTCGGGGTGCATGGGACAGGAATATATTTCTTTCGTGCTTCGCCGAGAGTCTTGCATCTGCGTGTCCTGTCCATGTTGATGTTGCGCGATTGCAGAAGAGAGCGAAAGCAGTGCAAGACCGGTGACGAGAACGAGTGTGGATTTCATTGGGTGTTTCTCCTTATGGTAGGTATGTGTGTTTATGCTTGAAGTATGTGTTTCCCCTCTTCACCCGTGCGTATCTTCACAGCACGGTCCACCGGTGAGACGAGGATGATGCCATCTCCAGCGTGCTGTGTTCGAGCGGTTGTCTTGATAATCTCGACGGCCCGATCGACATCCTCGTTCTTGCACGCCAGTTCGATCTTAACCACGGTCGAGTAGGGCTTGACAAATTCGGTGGAGTACTTGAACTTCTCCGGGTCCGACAACAAACCCAGTCCCGGCACATCCATGACGGATATGCAGTTGAATCCGGCGTTCTCAAGTGCATCAACCACATCCTGAATATGCGATCGTCTGACGTATGCTTTGATCTCTTTCATTGGTATCTCCGTTCTCTTGTTGCTTGCTATGCCTCTACAGATGCTAACGACATGATAGCCGAGTCAATGAGCATGCTCTGATGTCTGTTGGTCAACTCACTGTCGATAAGTTTCCCGGCCACATCCACGACCATCGCCGACACCTCGGAGCGGAGATCGTTGATAGCTTGTCGTTCAAGTCGCTTGATTTCCTTCCCAGCCTCTTCAATAGCTACTTCCGCCTGCTTCTCCGCGAGTGCTCGAAGAGTCTGCTTCAACTCTTCGGATGTCTGCTCCGCACTTCTCAGTATTGCATCGATAATCCGATCTCCGGTCGGCCACGGTGGCTCTTTCGAGGCGAAGTGTTTCTTCGGCCTTTCCCAAGTTCGCGAGAGCTTTCTCCAGCGATGAGCTGATTTCTCTTTCTCGCTTGGCGAGTGCAACCATCAGGGGCGGCCACGCCAACTTCCTTAGCAGCAGGACAAGGAGAGCGAACGTGAACAACTCCCAAAAGATGAACCCTGTTTCATGTTCCAGCATGACAATCGCGCCTTTCCTAGTCCGCCAACACTACACCGGAAACTCGTGCCTCTTTCCTCAACGTCCAGCTCTTCCAGAGGAAATAGATTACCGGGTACACGGCCAACTCAAGCATTACTGAGGTCACCACGCCCCCCACCATGGGGGCGGCAATACGTTTCATAACGTCAGCCCCTGTGCCGTGGCTCCACATGATGGGGACGAGGCCTGCGATGATGACCGATGCGGTCATGATTTTGGGGCGAACCCTCTGAACGGCACCATGATGGATTGCATGTTTCAAATCCTGCAGCCCTCGCATCATTCCTTTCCTCTTCCAGTCGTCGTACGCGTGGTCCAGGTAAAGAAGCATGACCACGCCGGTTTCCGCATCGAGCCCGGCGAGTGCAATGATGCCGACCCATACAGCGATACTGAGATTATAGCCGAGGAAGTAGAGGAACCAGAACGCCCCCACAAGGGAGAACGGAACAGCAAGGAACACGATCGCCACTTTCGTAACCGAGCGAGTGTTGAGATAGATGATGATAAAGATGATGAACAGCGTCATCGGGATAACGTACATGAGCCGTTTCTCAGCTCGCTGCATGTACTCGTACTGTCCGCTCCAGATGATGTTGTAGCCTGCAGGCAGTTTGATTTGTTCGGCCACCGTTTTCTTGGCATTTTGCACATACGTGCCGACGTCAATGCCGGTGATGTCTACGTACACCCAGGCGTTGGGGCGCGTGTCCTCGCTGCGGATGACCATTGGGCCTTTGCGTGGAGTGATCGTGGCAAGCTGGTTCATGGGGATGTGTTCCCCGGTAGGAGTTGGCACGAGCACGCGCTTCAAGGCCTCAAGATTATCCCGCAGCTCACGACTGTAGCGAAGGTTTACCGTGTAGCGCTCCAGACCCTCGACGGTGTTCGTTATTGCCATTCCACCCATCGCCGTTTGAATCACGCTCTGCACAGCACCTACCGTCAGGCCGTAGCGGGCGGCCTCCTTTCGATCGATGTCGAAGTCGAGATAATTCCCACCAACCGCCCGTTCGGCAAACGCGCTCAACGTACCGGGCACAGTTCTCATCACCGCTTCGACTTCCTTCCCGATTTTCTCCAACGTTTGAAGGTCCTGCCCGGAGATCTTGATTCCCACGGGTGTTTTTATTCCCGTGCTCAACATATCGGTCCGTGTTTTGATCGGCATTGTCCATGCATTGGTGAGTCCGGGAAATTGAATGGCTCGGTCCATCTCATCGATCAGCTTTTCGACTGTCATGCCCTGACGCCATTCACTTTCCGGCTTGAGCATAATTGTTGTTTCGATCATGTCGAGCCCTGCAGGGTCGGTTGCGGTTTCAGCTCGTCCGATTTTGCCGAGGACATGATGTACTTCGGGAAATTGCCGTATAATTTTGTCGGTTTGCTGCAGCAGCTCGCGGGCTTTCGTTATTGACATGCCGGGTAGCGTGGTAGGCATGTAGAGCAAATCACCTTCGTACAACGGCGGCATGAATTCAGAGCCGATCTTTTTGAATGGGAAGATGGTGACCACAAGAAGTGCTAACGCTGTGATAAGCACCCACTTGTTGTGCTTCAATACGAAGTTGACTACAGGCGTATAGATGCGGATGAGGAAGCGGTTGATGGGATTTCGTTCTTCGGGGAGAATTTTCCCGCGAATCCAGTAGCCCATCAAAATCGGAACGATTGTTATCGAGAGAATTGCCGCTGCTGCCATCGAATATGTTTTGGTGAATGCGAGCGGCTTGAACAATCGTCCCTCTTGTCCCTCAAGCGTGAACACCGGGATGAACGACACCGTAATGACGAGCAGCGAATAGAACAACGCCGGGCCGACCTCTTTCGAAGCGTCGAGGATGACCTGCCAGTGGTCTCGTCGTTGTTCAGGAGGTTTGAGGGATTCGTGTTCAATATGCTTATGGGCGTTCTCGATCATAATGATGGCAGCGTCCACCATTGCACCAATGGCAATGGCGATACCACTTAGGGACATGATGTTTGCATTGATTCCCTGCGCCTTCATGACAATGAACGAGATGAGAATCGCTGTGGGAAGAGTAAAGATTGCGACAAACGCACTGCGCGCGTGGAGCAAGAACAGAAAGCACACGATGGCAACGATGATGATTTCTTCCGTCAGCTTTTCCTTGAGCGTGTCGATTGCCCGTTCAATCAGTCCGGATCGGTCATACGCCATTTGGATTTTCACATCTTCCGGCAGACCTTGCTTCAGGACCACCAGCTTCTTCTTGACGCCTTCAATGACCTGTAACGCGTTCTGTCCGTAACGCATCACGATAATTCCACCAACCACTTCACCTTCCCCGTTGCTTTCAGCCAGGCCTCGCCTCATCAGCGGCCCGATGTTCACGTCGGCTATATCTCTGACATAGACGGGAGTACCGCTTTTCTTATCGACCATCAGCGGAATGTCTTTGAGATCCTCTACCGATGTGATGTAGCCAAGCCCCCGTACCATGAACTCCATCTCGCCCATCTCGACGACCTCGCCGCCAACGTCGTTGTTGGAGTTCTTGATTGCCATCTCTACCATGTTGAGGGGGATGTTGTAGGCGAGAAGTTTTGTTGGATCGACTGTTACCTGATACTGCTTGACAAAACCTCCGAGGCTTGCAACTTCGGCAACGCCTTCAACCGCAGTCAACTCAAACTTCAGGTACCAATCCTGAATAGAGCGCAGTTCCTGAAGTGATCGCTTGTCAGAGGTGAGTGTGTATTCGAACACCCATCCAACGCCGGTCGCATCCGGACCGAGTGCCGGAACAACATTTGGTGGCAAACGCTTTTGCGCGTAGTTGAGATATTCGAGCACTCGGCTGCGCGCCCAATACAGGTCAGTGCCATCTTCAAAGATGACATAGACCAGTGAATACCCGAAGAACGAATACCCACGGACGACTTTGGAGCCCGATACAGCCACCATTGCTGTTGTAAGGGGGTACGTTACTTGGTCTTCTACAATGCGAGGCGACTGTCCTGGATATTCTGTGTAGATGATAACTTGCACGTCGCTCAAGTCCGGGATGGCGTCTATCGGGATACTCAACATCGAATACACACCCCAACCGATGAGAAAGAGCACGGCGAGGATCACCATGAACTTGTTGTTGACTGACCACTCTATAATTTTCTGTAGCATGTTCTAACCTTTTCCTTTGGATTCACAGGTCGGATCGACGCCCCGACCGCGAGGACGGACTACCATCCCGTCTTACATTCGTTCAGTGTTGCTGTTCAGGGCTCTCGTACTTTTCAGGATTCTTCTTGAACTTTTCCATGTCCTCAACGCTGCAGAAATAGTACTTCACACTGTTGTAGGTGAAGGACACTTCTTCATTCGGCTCAATCTCCATCCCGCACACCGGGTCCACAACCTTTTGCTGTTCTGCCTTTCCACTTTTCTTCTTCGACATGTTTTTCATGTCATGGCTGCCGGCCTCATCCCGCTTCTTTTCCTCAGGAATGTCCTTCATGTCATGTCCTTGATCGGGTATATTCTTCATATCATGACCTTTGTGTTCGTCAGAGGAGGGCTTCTCTTCCTCCATGGGCTTCGACATATCCCCGCCTGCCTCGGTAGCTCCATCAAGGCGGGCAGGCATCCCGGCATGACCTGTCATCTGGCTTATGGCAGCCTTGAGGTTGCTCTCCGAGTCAATCAGGAATTGAGATGAGACAACAATCTTTTCGCCTTCTTTGACTCCATCAAGAATCTGAACATATCCCTCCGCTGTTACACCGAGTTTCACTTCACGAGGGTCGAAGTACCCGCCACCCAAGGCAATGACGGCGATGTTGCGCTCACCCGAATGTATGATCGCCTGCTCTGGAACGGCAACGGCGTTCAGTGCAACCGGTGATGCGATCTGTACTGTAGCGAACATCTCGGGCTTGAATTCGAGAGCGGGAGTATTGCGCACTTCAACGCGCACTTTCGCAGTTCTTGTCTCCATGCTCAGCATCGGATAGACATACGTGATCGTTCCCCGGAACTTCTTTCCGGGCATATAGGAAAGCTCGATATCAGCCTTTTGCCCAACCTTCACCCACGGCAGCTCGTATTGGTATATGTCAGCAATGATCCACACGGTTGATAAATCCGCGATCTTGTACAGCTCCATGCCAGCCATAACGCTCTGCCCTTTGAAGACCATCTTATCCATCACGTAACCGTTGACAGGGGAGTAGAACATCATTGTTTTCTTCGGGGTATCTCTTCGCTCAAGCGCTCGAATCTCTGATGCAGGGATATCCCAATAGAGTAGACGTCGCTTTGCACTTTCGACCAGGTCATCGGCACCCTGCCGTGCTTCGGCAATACTGCTCTCCCCAAGCTTCTTCTGATAGCGGATTGCCTGCAGGTACTCTTCCTGTGTGCTCACGAGTTCCGGACTATACAGTTCGAGAAGCGGCTCGTCTTTGCGGACGATTTTTCCTGTGTAGTCCACGTACAACTTGTCCACCCATCCCATAATTTTTGTGTTGACGGAATAGACTTTTGTTTCGTCGGTCTGCACTTTGCCAACAGCGCGGATAATTTTATTGAGCTTTCGGACTTTGACATCCTCGACCTTCACGCCGATGTTCTGCACCGTCACCGGATCAATCTTGATGCCCTTGGCGTTGCTTTCGCCTTCATAGACAGGCACCAGATCCATCCCGCAATCCGGCGCCTTGCCTGGCTTATCGGAGGTAAACCATGGGTGCATCGGATCTTTGTAGTACGCGATTTTCTTTTCACCAGCTCCGCCCGATTCTTCTGCGTAGACAGGAACGAAGTCCATACCGTCCGGAGCTTTCTTGGGTGTCGGGGATGTGTTTTGTGGATTCATCGGATCACGATAAAAGAGAATCTTACGCTCTTCCCTGTTGCCTCCGTTGCTTGTCGGCCGGAAGATGAACCAGCCTGCGCCCAAACCCATGACGATGCTGAGAATTACTGTGACAATGGTTTTCTTCATGACTCCTTGCTCCTCTATGAGGTCGTAGACCTGTTATTGAACTATTCGTGTAATCTCAGCAATTTCCAATCCGACCGCTTGCTCAAGTTGTGCCTGGCTCGCCATGTAGTTCATCACCGCCATGTAGTAATCCAGCCTTGTCATCAACAGCATGCGATAGGCGTCGATGAGCATCAGAAACTCCGTCTTGCCCGTTTGGTATGCCGCAATCGTGGATTGGAGTGTCTGCTCGGCCTGGGGAATCGTTGTGTTCTTGTAGAGCAGCACAATGTTCTTGTTGGTTTGCACTTTCACTAAGGCATCTTGCACCTCGAACAGCGTCATGTTCTTCATGTTGCTGTACTCTTCTTCGGCCTTCTTCACGTTCAGTTCATTCTCATCTACTTTCGAAACCACCTTACTACTTGTCCAGGGTGCAATGGGAATGCTGATGCCAAGCATCGTTGACCAATAATCATTTTTGGTCATAGCCATGTCTTTGTACATGACACGTACCATCAAGTCCGGGAAATATTCTCGCTTGGAGGCTGAGAGTTCCGCTTTGTTCATTTCGATGCCGAGGCTCATCGCACGCACTTCTGGGCGGCTCTCGAGGGCAAGAGGTCTAAGCTGTTCGAAAGTCCACGGCGGGATATTCGCTTCGATCTCCGGCACATAGCCGAGCGGCGCATTCGCCGGTCGACTCAGAATCGTGTTGATCATTGACTCGACAACCCTTTTCTCTTTTTGAAGATTAAGCCCTTCGGTGATGAGCGTGGAGAGCTCTGTCTGCGCCCGTAGAATATCTGGCTGTTTGCCCATGCCGACCTCGTATTGCTTCGACGCAATGTCGACGAACCGCCGCATCAAGTCCTGGTTCTCGGCGTTGATTTCGATCTTGCGTTGAACGAGGTAAAGCTCGTAATAGGCAGACTTCAACTCACGGATGAGCTTGCGCTCCAGCGCTTTGTATCCCTGGTCCAGCATGCTCGCGTTGTACTCCGCAGCTTTGCCCATATTGGAAAGCTTTCCAGGAAATGGGAACATCTGCTGAAGAAAGTAGTCCGTCTCCATCCCATTCTTAATCGGATTGGGAAACGACTGGATGGGTGTCTGATAAAACTCGACGCCGAGTTGCGGGGCGTCCCACGAGATTACCTGGTCGACCCGTGTTTGCGCGGCGCTCGTTTGGTGCCGGGCTGCGCGGAGCTGGGGGTTGTTTTGAAGGGCTTCTGCAATGAGTTCGTCGAGCTTGAGGACATTGCCAACTTGAGTATCGGAGCCCAAATCTACACGGTTACCTAGGCTGTCCTGAGCGAAAGCGGAGACAACAATAGAGATCGACATCAGGATATGAACTGTATGTTTCAGCATGAGCTGACACTCCTTTTGAATCGGTTGATGAAAAATTCTTGGGAACGATGAGTCTCGGCTATTCTTCCTTCAAAATACCCATCATGAGCAACGAGAGAATAGCACAATAGCCTTTGAGTGCAGTCGCGTGTAGGTGAAAGTTCCCGCCAAATACCGGGCAGGCACCCACGACGTTTGCACGCCAAGGCTAGAAGTGGTGTGTTTAGATCAGGAAAGTTTCGTTGAGGACGTACTTCTCCACTGAACGTGGAGAGACTCTTTCTGAATAGGAGTAGTTGAACGAAGATGTGTTGGCGTCAGGTGCAAGGGAGACAAATGTAGAGGGAAGCACAGCGAGGATTGCTACATTCTGTGCCTTGCCGTTTTTCTCGAGCAACGCCTGAATCGCGACTAACCCGCCAACAACCGAGTTGACATGACACTCGTCAAGGTTTTTGATGGAAACGCCTGGGGTCGGTTGTGCCAGTGGTTCACCGGGGCACACGTCGTGGTCGCTTGCGCCCGAGGTGTCACAGCATTCGGTTGCCTGCATGGCACAGACATGGATAATTGCCGTAAATCCTGAACTTGAAAGAAAGAACAAGAACGTTACAAGTCGACCGAATGGAACGATATGTCTTGTGAAGATTTGCATTGTTCCTTAGTTGGGCCTGCGAAATTTAGCTTCGTGGCCAGGCAAAGTCAATGTGTTTCTTTTATGTTCGCTAATGTAGCGGTCAACAATCATGCCACCTGAAACGGTTAAAACCAGCGCGAAATCAACGGGTCCATTCTTTTATTCTTAAAAACCGGCAAATTGGGTATTCACAATTCGCATCCGTGAGAACGTCTTGATAGCAGAATCAGTTCCTTGTAAGATGAAGATTCAAAGATGACCGGGCTTCGCCTAGACAATGTTGAAGAACCTTTCCTTAATTCCGAATTCAAAATAAGCAATACACTATCGAATGCAGTTACAGAATTTTGAAAAAAGGTTATAGAATCCAACAAATCTCTGCGCTACACAGTTTATATCGGATCCCCCAGGGAATGAGACATGGTTGTCGAAACTGAGGACTTTTTCGTTTTCTGACAGCAGGTCAAGCTCGTGTCATGACATCAATGCCGCTCAATGCTTCGAACAGCCTCCATCGCTTCGAAAGACAATTTTCTAATGTCGGCAAACCGTCCCCCTCTAATCAAGTCTGACTTCACCATCCAGCTTCCACCGCACGCAACAACATATGGAAGGCTCAGATATTCCAGTAGATGATTTTTGTTGATGCCGCCGGTTGGAATAAACTTCATCCCGGTGAAGGGAGCCGCAAGGGCCTTCAAGTATTCCACACCTCCACTTGGTTCGGCTGGGAAGAACTTCACCACCTCAAGGCTCAGGTCAATTGCCAATCCGATTTCGGTTGGCGTCACAACACCGGGCACAACGGGAATGCTGTTGGCCATGCAATATTCGACGACGCTTCGATTCAGCCCAGGCGACACGATAAACAACGCACCGCAATCCATTGCTGTCTTCGCTTGCTCCACATTGAGCACAGTGCCTGCACCCACAAGCATTGAAGGCATTTTCTTTGCAATGCGTAGCATCGCCTCTTTAGCAGCAGCAGTCCGAAACGTAATTTCCGCACACGGAAGTCCGCCATCACTCAGTGCCTGAGCCAATGGTTCAGCATCGTCAGCATTGTCAATGACTACCACCGGGACGACGCCCAGTGTTCGTATCTTGCTCAGTGTTGCGTGCATTGATACCTCGTTCCTTTATCGTTTGATCCTTGCACTGCCGCCCTTCATGACATGCATTGTCTCCTCAATGGTCACCATGCTCGTGTCACCGCGCGTCGTCTGGAGTAGGGCACCGTGCGCTGCCCCAAGTTCTACGCACTCTTGGGGTGTCCTGTCGTGGAGTAGTCCGTAAATAAACCCGCTACAGAACCCGTCGCCACCACCAACGCGATCTTCTATCTCGAGATTCATATACTTTCGCGATTCATAAAACACGCCGTCATAATACATGATCGCCGACCAGTTGTTGACCAATCCGCTTACCACTTCACGAAGTGTTGTTCCAACTGCCTTAATATGGGGATAAGCCTTGACGACCTTTTCTACCATCTTCTTATATCCATCAATGGGAAGACTCTTGAGGTCCTCATCCGCTCCCTCAACCTCGAACCCGAGCACTTTCTGGAAGTCTTCCTCATTCCCGATCAACACATCAATATAAGGGGCAAGCCTCTTTGTTGTTTCAATCGCCTTCTTGCTCGACCACAGCTTGCTCCTGAAGTTTAAGTCATAACTGACAGTGGTTCCTGCATCATGCGCGGCCTTCATCGACTCGAGAGCAACCTCCGCACAACTATCACTTAAAGCGGAGAGTATGCCACCCGTATGAAACCATCGCACGCCTCGTTGCAGGAAAATCTTTTTCCAATCCACGTCACCGGGTTTCATATGCGCTTGTGCCGAATTCCCGCGATCGTACAATGTCACACTTGCGCGGACACCCATGCCGACCTCCGTGAAATTCAGACCGATGCGGTCTGCACGTCCCGAGCCATCGTATGGAACCCAAACAACCTCGCTGATATCCATACCGCTTGCACACGCATGGTTCCTGATGAAGTGCCCGAGGGGATTATCAACAAGGCGCGACACCCATCCCGCACGCATGCCGTAGCGAGCCAGTGCGTATGCTACGTTGTATTCCCCGCCTCCAGCGTATGCTTCGAAATATGGGGTCAGCTCGATTCTCTGATGTCCGGGTGGACTGAGACGAATCATACATTCCCCGAACGACAATAAATCGAGTTGTGTTTCCGTTGCCGACTTCACTTTTAATGGCATGAATGTTTTCTCCTTGTGTTCCCAATATTCAATTCATATTGGCGTTTTCATATCGCTGTGTGCTTCAATCTGACGGCACTTACGACGAATCGGTTTCTGGGCCGATTTAGTTCTTCCTTTACTTGCATAGCCCGGGCCAGATCGCAACCGCAATCTGACGCGTTTGATCAAGGGCGACCGCGGTATAAAAGTGATAGTGCTTCTCGTGTACTCTGAAAATGAATGGCTTCCCCGCATGTAGAGCATCGTAAGAGCCCGGCTCACCAATTCGAAGGATGGGATTGCCTTCATAGACACGCCAACCAAGCGGAAACTGTTCTTCCGTTGTCCATGCCAGCCCGTCCGCGGAGTTCTTTTTGTCCCAACTATACCAGGCCATATACCACAGATTTCCTACTTTGTACACACTGGGATCTCCCGCCCGACCTGACGCATCCCAAGTCCCGGGTTTGGCACTTCCCACAATCAATGGCGAGTTGACGTCATCAACATTCCAATGAAGGAGATCTGTTGACATCGCATAGCCGATGAATTCCTCCGCAAGCCCATTCACAATACCGGAAGCATTGAAAAACAGATAGTATGTATCCCCGTCCTTCACAACATTCGGGTGCCAGATTGCATCCCGTCGCCAACCATCTCCCGCGGGAGCAATGATTGGATTTCCTTCATACCGTTTCCAATTGGTAAGGTCGGTGGAGGTGGCGAGGTTCATCGTCTTCGTCCCCTTTTCATACCCACTCGCAGTGACGCCGAAATAGAACAGATAGTACGTTCCGCTCTCGAACCATATAAACGGTCCCGTTGCCCCTTCTGCATCCGACGATCCGGCGACTCCGCTCCCGGAGAAAATTGGACCTCGGGAATCTTTTTTCCAATGCAGAAGATCGTTACTCCACGCGAGGCCTATTTGTGGCTGTGCTACGTACTTGTAACCACGTTTTGTAGAATCAGTGTTGCCGTAACCGGTGTACACCATGCCATACGTTTTGCGATTTGTGTCATACCAAACGGCAGGCGACTCCACCATCCCTGCATCCCATTCTCCGTTCCGGCCAAGCGGCAGAACAACGCCGCACTTCACAAGTTGCGCACCCGGGGGATCTGAGGGCGTCGTCGCAGAATGCCTCGCGGACGAATTTGAAAGCCCAAAGAACAAGAGAAGAGAAAGTAAGAACGTTGGTTCAATCATAACGTGTGTGCCCTGTTTAGAAGCGAGCGAGCTTCCTCCGATAATCCATTGAGTGCTCACACATTTTCTTGAACACCAGATACTTTTCCTTGTGATATAAAGAGAACTTCTTCTGCGGCAAATAACGTTTACCTGGCGCACTCATTTTCACCGCCGCTTCGATCACTGTTTGATACTTACCTGAACCAACGGCGGCGAGCATTGCACTTCCCAGCAAAACCGCCTCGGGCTCTTTAGGAAGAATAATCTCACACCCGGTGATATCGGCATGTTCTTGCAGCCACAAGGGGTTTTTTGTCCCTCCGCCACACGCATGGATTTTTCTTATGCGATATCCTTTTGCGTTCATCTCCTCAATGATGTGGCGTGTGCCGTATGCGATCGATTGTAACGTCGCATAATATCGCAGCGCAACGCTTTCCATGCTGTCGTCAAGAGTCAAGCCACTGATGGTTCCCCGCAATGTCGGATCGGCGCGCGGAGATCGGTTGCCATGAAAGTACGGAAGAACATTTATTTCCTTCGTAATCTCAGGGCCTTTGACTGCTCTCGTTTTCAGGCCTTGCACCACTTCATTCAGAAACTGATACTCACTCATCCCCCTTTCGGAGGCAAGTGTCTTGATGCCGGTATACGCACTGTTCTCTTTTATAATGTAATCCAGGAGCGACCCAGTGGCTGATTGCCCACCTTCCGTTAGCCACATACCCGGAATCATGGCACTGTAGTAAGGACCCCAAATTCCTCTGATATATTGAGGTCCCCGCGACACACTCATGTGGCAGGAAGAAGTTCCTCCAATCAAGGCAAGGATCTGTTCCAGAGAGGAATTCCGCGGCACCGAATCGAATCCGATTCCAATGACGCCCAGACCTCCCGCATGCGCGTCAATAATTCCCACGGCGACTTTAGTATTGGTAGTAAGACCTAATTCGTTCGCCGATGCAGGAGTGAGATTGCCAATGCACGTCCCCATCGGTAAAATCTTCGACCCCATCTTTTTCTGCTTCAGAAGACTTCCCATGCCGAACTTCTCAAAGAATCCAGTGTCCCACGAGCCCTTATGTCCGACATACGTCCACTTGCAGACCGTTGTACAGAGACTGCGCACGTCGATGCCGGCTGACCGATACGTCATGAAATCCGCGAGATCAAGAAACTTTGAGGTGCGGTTCCATGACTCTTTAAGGTTTTCCTTGATCCAGAGAAGTTTGGGCGGCTCCATTTCCGGTGAGATCTTGCCGCCGACATACCGCAGCGCTTTGTGCTTGGACGCGTTGATCCGCGCTGCCTGTTTGATCGCACGGTGATCCATCCACACAATGATATTCTGTTCGGGATTGCCGGTAGGGGAGACGGTAACCGGCTGATCGCGTGCATCCAGAGCAACAAGTGAACAGGTCGCGTCGTATGAAATTCCCGCCACCTGATCCGCGGTAACGCCTGCATTGCCGAGTGCAACCCTCACGGAGCAACACGCCGCACTCCAGATGTCCTCTGATGATTGTTCAACGAAACCCTCCTCTGCGAGGTCGTAGACCTGCGGCCGCCATATCTGGATATCGTGCTGCGCATGCGCGAGCATGTTACCGCGTATGTCAAAGACTCCTGCACGGACACTTCCAGTTCCTACATCAACGCCAATGACATATTTCTGTGGCATGCTATGCCTTTCTGCAAAAGTACAAAGGCAATCTCGCGAATGGCAGTCGCATTTGCAAATAGAACGAGACGCGCTCAAGCATTTCTCTGGAAATTCGAGCCGTTGAGGTGAGAAAGAGCCCACCGAAGAAGTGATGAACTCTTCAACAGTCCATGAGACAAAAATTAATTTCGCTGTTTCCCATCTCTGCTCTTGACTTCCCTCGCATGACATATTATATTTACGCTATGGCGTTACTGAGTTCCCGTTCTTCAAATTGAAACGCCGATGCGCTGAAGGGAACAGGCAGGGCTGGCTTACCTTACCTCCCCTTCCATTACCTTCACTTACCTTTCCCTCGTCTTAGCGCATCCTTCAAATAGAGGAACCGTAAATGCAGCCAAGGGAATAAACAGTTTTGGAGGGTTGGACTGTGAAAACAAGACCATTTCTACTACTACCAATCATAGCGGTTTTTTCCTCAAATCCATTTTCGGTTGTGCTCGGAGCTGATTCCATTTTTGGGCTCCGTGCTTCTGTTGGTGCGAGTAAGCTCCAAAGTCCACGACTTGCCACTGCACTTGAAAGGTACCCGGATGGAGATTTTGACCAAAGTTCGTGGAGTGCCAACGGAGGCCTGGCGGCAGATGTGGCAATTCATCCCAACGTACATCTCTCATTGGAGGTGCAATATTTATCATCCGAATTTTCATTCTATCCGGATAGGACTGAGCGACGGGGAAAAGCAACGTGGGATGTCTCACTTGTTCCAGTTATGCTACGAGTGTTATACGCACTCCCGTATTCTATTGGGCCTGCCTTACCTTTCGTTAGCCTTGGTGGTGGATACATTTTTTCTGCTGTTAACGTAACTGCTAACTATGGTCTTATATTCACAAACCGTTTGACCGCCACGTTTCACGAGGTGAATAATGGAGACGGAGGGTGGATGGCTGATCTGCGCGGGGGGGTTCTCTTCCGTATCTCGCAAAGCCTCTGGTTGGAAGGCTACGCGGGCTATGCGGTGTCTTCTTCCTTAAGCACCGTCGAAGCCCTTGAAAAAGAACCTGGGGTTATCAGCATGAAGATTCGATCTATCAATGTTGACATCCGCAGCTACACAGCAGGATTTAGTGTTAGTTGGTTACCATTCTAAGACGGTCTGCTCTCATTAAACTAAGAGGAGGATACAAGAATGGAAAATTCTAATCCTATCGTTGCGCACCGGATCCAGTTATCCGTTCTGACTGTTTCTTTCTTGTTGTTTGTCACAGGACTCAATGCTCAGCCACCACGGTATTCGTATTTATATCATGATGCAGTTGTTTCCCTAACACCAACAGGCAACAGATTTGTGGCAAAGTTCGCTGATGAAAGGGATTTAAGTGAAGCTCTAACACGGCTCGAGGGATCAGGAATGAGAGTTACGACAAATCTTCCTACCCTCACAGGTGAAATGGCTTTTGTAATTGAATCATCAACAAACGATCCTCAAAGGCTTCAAACCCTGAAAGGAATCAAAGAAGTTCTATTTGCTGCGCCGGTTTTCCAAGGAATCAATGGAAAGGAAACTGCCGCCCTCAACACTTTTATTGTGAAATTCAAGTCCGGGGTAAGCGAGTCAGACATCGCGCGTTTGAACGCCCTTCATGATGTCTCAGTAGAACGGGAAGATAAGTATTCCCCGGGTGGTAAGAGAATGCTGCTAAGCCACGCATGGGGGAGTAGCGAAGACGCTTTTGCGCTTTCGTATATCTATTCTTTATCGGCGATCGTGAAATATGCCACCCCCGACTTGGTTGTATTCAATGCATTCGACGCCGAGGATCCAGCTCCAGATGATCCGTACTATCAGTACCAGTGGAATCTGATGAAGGTCAATGCTGAACAAGCGTGGTTAATTTCGAAAGGAATATCCTCGATAACGATTGCTGTTGTCGACGATGGAGTCGACCTCCAGCACGATGACCTCGATGGCAAGCTGGTAAGTGGATATGATGGGTATGAAGACGACGCTGACCCAAGCCCCGGGGGAACTGGACCAGACGATTCTCACGGGACAGCTTGCGCTGGAGTAATTGGTGCCAAAACGGATAATAACCTAGGTATTGCAGGCTTGGCGCAAAACTGCAAGGTTATGCCAATTCGGGCAGGTATCGGCTTTACCCTCTATTATTGGGCTGCTATAGCTGGGATCAACTGGGCTGTAGCACATGGTGCTGACATCATCAGCAACAGTTGGGGAGGGGGCGATCCATATCAGGACCTGGAGGAAGCAATCGACTATGCTGTTACTGATGGGCGAGGTGGTAAAGGATGCGTGGTTCTATTTTCCTCGGGTAACATCTCTGGTTCTGTACTGTACCCCGGAAGTCTTAGCAATGTCATTGCTGTTGGAGCTACAGATGCAGATGACGAAATATGGGATTATAGCTGCACTGGATCTGCTCTTGATGTCGTTGCACCAAGTGGTGACACTGACTTCGATGGGGATATCTGGACAACAGATCTGAGCGGGTCGGCAGGAGTCAGCTCTACGGATTATATGTCAGTATTTGGAGGGACCTCAGCGGCATGTCCACTTGTGGCAGGACTTGCTGGCCTCATCTTATCAAAGGATAGTTATCTAACAAATATTCAGGTTCAAACAATTCTGCAGCATACAGCCAAGGACCTAGGTTCGAGTGGTCGAGACGACAATTATGGATGGGGACGTGTAGATGCTTGGGCTGCACTGCGGAAAACGTATTCCGGAGTTCTACCCGGAAACGAGGTCTGGAGAGGAACTGTAGCTGTGTCTGGTAATGTCACTGTACCATCTGGTGTAACCCTTCTTGTTCTTCCTGGAACAACAATTAGTTTTGCGGGCAATTACAAGCTTCGCGTTGAAGGGAAGCTCTTAGCCGTCGGCTACGGAGCAGAACAGCCATCTAATCCGGTCACCTTTACCCGATCCGGCGGTCAATGGTACGGCATAGAATTTTACAACGGCAACAACT
>DASWHW010000117.1:0-5230 GCA_036397975.1 Bacteroidota bacterium | reverse complement strand
GATCTCTTTGTTATATCTTGCGATCGTTCTAGGGAGATAAATATCGAAGTTTGGAGTATCCTCACTGGTGTACCGTCTCGCAACATTTGTGAGAGGGCACCTCCATGAATTCAGAACTATCACGAGAATTTCTGCCCCAATTAAGATCATCGAGACGAAAAACAACGTATCGAAACTCATTCTGTAAACAGAATACCCGATGTAAAATACGGACATTGTCATGACAACCCAGATAGCTGTATGGATTGTTTTTATGAAGGTGATCATACTTGATGGTTGGGGGTTAAACGTCTGCGCGAAGGGTTAGGCGTCTCCTCGTTACTGAGGAATCTCGGGCTCGACGAGTTTCGCAAGTTGTGCGAGTGACTCTTGCCAGCCGAGATAGCACATCTCGAGCGGAATGGCTTCCGGTACCCCTTCCTGTAGTATGTTGAGTTCAGTTCCGCACGACACTTCCATCAGGGTCACCGTCGTCTGCATTTCTCCCGGCAAGTTCGGGTCGTCGAACATGTCCGTGTAGCGAATGCGTTCGTGTGGCACCAGCTCACGATACTCTCCGCCGAAGGAGTGGCCGTGACCTGTTGTGAAGTTCGTGAATGACATCTTGTAGGTGCCGCCAACAGTGGGATCCATGTGGTGAACCTTGCAGGTGAAGCCATATGGTGGAAGCCACTTGGTCATTGCGTCCGCATCTAAGAACGCCCGATAGACGCGCTCCGGATTCGCTCGAAGTACCCTTTGAAGTCGGACGGTGCCTGTTGCCATATTCAATTCGCCTTTCGATTCGTTGTTCTGTGGGACTTACGACCGTGGGAGTTTCTGGTTCTACACTGAGAAACAATCGTTGTCTTTAGGGCGTTTTGTTCTCACAATATTTTTTTAAGGATTCCAAAACCACCTTAAAGTTTTGCAGCAGCACTTCAATCATTTCTGGAGGCAATTCCTTCTGCCATTTAAGTTTCGTATTCAGGCGAGTGATATCCCTGGCAACTGCATTCAGTTCGAACACCACCACGACATCAAACTTCATCTCTACACCAATGATTCGCTCGACGTAAACAGCGGCGTCACCCCTGAATTCTTTGTGCAAGGCACGCTTATCCAATGTCATAGGTCCGGTATAGCAACGGTGCCGCATACCGACTCTTTCCGTCACCTGATCACGCTCCATGCGATCAATTCCCTCCCAATTGATTCGCTCGTCGAGATTGATCAGGGTTTGATAAACCTGTCGCAAGGGAGCGCTGATCTCCATTTCGAGGTTGTTATCACTCTTGACGATGACAAATTCTTCTCGCGGCGGGGGATCGGGAATGTGCTCCTTGAGTGCAGATAATTCTGCGTATGCAAACTCCACATCCCCGATGGCATCATATTGTTCCCGGGCGCTTTGCCAGCGCAGTTCGCCGTTCGCGGACCGATCAGGAACGTTGTTCAGGCATGGCACAGAGATTAGAATATACTCGTGCGAGGGGATGTGGTTCTTCAATAAGCGATGGGCAATGATCATGTCGATGCCGGTGGCCTTCGTAAATTGCGCGACCTTGATCTCCTTCACCTCGCCAAAATGGATAATAAACTTGAGTGTCAGGTTCGTCGCCGACTGGCAGGCGCCACACTGACAAAGCGAGTCGCGCTCGATAATTTTCAGTTGGGTATGAAAATTCTTGAACATGGTCAGGCATTGCCCGACCATGTCCTTTTTGGATGGAGGATCACCCTTGCGGTAGAACAGCACCGCATCCCCTTCGATTTCAGCGAGGGTAAACTCCAGGTCATTCGATCGGACAATCAGATCCAGCAGCTCGTTGATGATATGAGAGCTGTGCTCAAGCTCGGTTTTTCCGGTGAAATCCGTGAACCCGCTGATATCGGGAATGAGGATGGTGGCGTTTTTTGCCATTTGCTCTTGAATCCTATGAAATGTAGTCAACCGGGATTCTTATGAAACCACGAGTACGAGAGGACGAAAAAAACAAAATTCACTCCCATGAGAAGGAGACTGAGCAAAACTGAACGCCAACGAAATCGCCGCCAAAGGAAGAGAATGTAAACCAAGAAGAGAAGTGGATAGATCAAAAGCAAATCCACGCGAATATTCCCGGATGCTTGAGTCTCCCATGCCCAATAGGCCAGAGTCGTAAGGATGATCCCGACTGTCGATAGCTTTGTCATTGGTAGCGGTTCAGTTAAGCCTCGAAAATACTCTGACGTATACGCTCGCAAGCAGCAAAACATGAAAAGGCAGCGATGCCAAGAGGCATCATGTTTCTGAACCCAACCACTACGGTCATGAACCCGTCCCGGCATGTGGGCGGCAACGCCGCCCAAAGCCAGGGGCGCTTCGGCTCACGCGAGGTCGAAACGATCAAGGTTCATGACTTTGTTCCAGGCTGCCACGAAGTCCTGCACGAACTTTTTCTGCGAGTCGTCTTGCGCATACACTTCGGCAAGTGCTCGCAATTGGGAGTTTGAACCGAAGACGAGATCGACGCGTGTGCCGGTCCACTTCACTTTGCCCGTCTTGCGGTCGCGGCCTTCGAACACATCCTGGGTACCCGAGGCTGCCTTCCACTCAGTGCTCATGTCGAGCAGGTTCACGAAGAAATCGTTCGTGAGAGTCTCCGGCCGATTGGTGAATACTCCATGCTCGGATTGTCCGAAGTTTGCGTTCAAGACACGCATGCCGCCGACGAGTACTGTCATCTCCGGAGCGGTCAGGGTCAGCAACTGCGCTTTGTCGACCAACAGCTCTTCTGCCGGAACGGAATACTCTTTCTTGAGATAGTTCCGGAACCCGTCTGCAATCGGTTCGAGCACGGCAAACGAATCCACATCGGTCTGTTTCTGCGATGCATCCGTCCGTCCGGGCTCAAAGGGAACTGTCACGTCGTGTCCGGCATTCTTCGCCGCTTGCTCGATGGCGGCGCATCCACCGAGGACAATGAGGTCGGCGAGCGAGATCTTCTTCTTGCCTGCCGTGCGATTGAAGTCCTTTTGGATTTTCTCCAGCTTTGGCAGCACCGTCTTGAGTTTTTCCGGCTCGTTGACGTCCCAATCTTTCTGCGGTGCGAGACGGATGCGCGCTCCGTTTGCCCCGCCACGCTTGTCGGAACCACGGAATGTTGACGCTGACGCCCAGGTTGTCGCAACCAGTTGGGAGACAGAGAGCCCCGAAGCAAGAATCTTCTTCTTAAGGACGGCAATATCTTTCGCACTGATTAATTTATAATCGACCGCCGGGACGGGGTCTTGCCAGATCAGTTCTTCCTCAGGTACTTCGGGACCGAGATAATGCGAGCGCGGTCCCATGTCGCGATGGGTCAGCTTGAACCACGCGCGTGCGAACGCATCGGCGAATTCTTCGGGATTCTTGTGGAAGCGGCGTGAGATTGGCTCGTAGATCGGATCCATCCGCATCGCAATGTCGGCCGTGGTCATCATAGGCCGGTGTTTCCGGGAGGAGTTGTGAGCGCCCGGGACCATATCTTTCTCCTTCACATCCTTGGCCAGCCATTGCCATGCGCCGGCGGGACTCTTTGTCAGCTCCCACTCATAGCCGAAGAGCATGTCGAAGTAGCCGTTATCCCACTTCGTCGGGTTTGGCGTCCATGCGCCTTCGATCCCGCTGGTGATGGTGTCATCCCCTTTGCCGCCCCCGAATTTGCTCTTCCAGCCAAGACCTTGCTCTTCGATGCCAGCGCCTTCAGGCTCGCGACCGACATGGGATTCAAGACCGGCGCCATGGGCTTTCCCGAAGGTGTGACCGCCTGCGGTAAGGGCAACCGTCTCCTCGTCGTTCATGGCCATGCGAGCAAAGGTCTCACGAATGTCCTGTCCCGATGCAACCGGGTCAGGCTGGCCGTTGGGGCCTTGTGGGTTCACATAGATCAATCCCATTTGAACGGCAGCGAGAGGATTCTCGAGGTTCCGCTCACCTGTGTAGCGTTTGTCGCCGAGCCACTCTGTCTCGGTGCCCCAGTAAATATCTTCTTCGGGTTCCCAGATGTCTTCACGTCCGCCGCCGAAACCGAAGGTCTCAAATCCCATCGATTCAAGTGCGCAGTTGCCAGCGAGGATCATGAGATCGGCCCAGGAGATCTTGTTGCCGTATTTCTGTTTGATCGGCCACAGCAGTCGTCGCGCCTTGTCGAGGTTCGCATTGTCCGGCCAACTGTTGAGGGGAGCAAAGCGCTGTGTGCCGCTTCCGGCACCACCACGTCCGTCGCCGATGCGATACGTGCCGGCGCTGTGCCACGCCATCCGGATGAAAAGTCCACCGTAGTGACCGTAGTCGGCAGGCCACCATTCCTGCGAATCGGTCATTACCGCGTAAAGGTCCTTCTTGATTGCCTTCAGGTTTAATTTTTTGAATTCCTTCGTATAGTTGAACCTCTTACCCATCGGATTGGAAAGGGAAGAGTTCTGATGGAGGATCTTGAGGTTTAATTGATTTGGCCACCAATCACGATTCGATGTGCCGCCACCAGAAGTGTGTACCGGGCACTTATTGATTTCACTCATCTTCATTCTCCTTTAGAGTTTTTTGTTTTAAAGTTGACATTTGTTACGTCCCGCACTCTTCCTAATAACATAGCAGGCGTTGTAGATTACACAGGTTAGTCAAAGAGTAGAACTGGGAAGAAACTTGTAGTAATATACTGCAACGGGAATAAAAGGCAAGAATAGGCGGGAAGCGGGGGGATTGAAGCACGTTGTTGGTCCGCTTCCCTGGACAGGTGGAAATGAACCGCTCCTTCTACCTGGTTGATCCGTGGTTTGACCGAAGCACACTGCAGGTCGATTCCGCGAGCATTGCAGAGTTACGCAAGCGTTTCCTCCATGCGATTAATCTTTTGAAGTGGAACGCCACTCTCTCACCGTTCGGTGTGTGAGATTCTTTTCCGACCATCAAACCCGCACCGGGCCGAGGTACTGTCTTGATGAGGTACCTGCGGTAGCGGCTTGAGAGAGGGCGACGTTCAATCGGCCAAAGAATGGCCATCAAGCAAAGAGCTTGTCCCCCACCGCGATAACGAAGACGAACAAGTAAGTGACGTTCTGTGCGACTTGGGGAAGGCGCTATGTCTTGTTTTGGCCCGGCATCGCCATCAACTCTGATACCTCAAGCGATCCACCAATCTCAAGGAACGGACAGCTCTTAGCAATTGACAGAGCCGCATCCATTGAATCAGCTTTGATAATAGTATAGCCAGACATTTTCGTTGTG